>CATMOP010000118.1 GCA_950072225.1 uncultured Nitrospina sp. | reverse complement strand
TAAATCCATTGTCTGCTCCAGGAAAAATTAATTTAATTCTTTATTCAAAAAGTTTATTGTTGACAGTTTTAAAATCTGGATGATAAGGTATGTTTCTTTTATTTCAAAGAAAAAAATTCACCTTTTAAGGATTTTTATGGCCAGCAAAGACGGTAAAATTTTTGACACCATCGTTTACATCGGCCTTAGCGTCAACGCAATAGCCGCCACATACCTTCTCCTCATGTACTTCGAAGTCATATAATTCCGCAAAATTTATCAGGTAAATCAGGGGGTGTCAAGGGTAAAACCCCTTTATTTTAAAGATTTTCCCCTTTCAAGCATTATTTCTTCCTTCGTTTTTTCCGTCTGCCGGAATTTAACCCTCTGATTAAATTTTGTGCGGATAAATGACATAGAGCATGAGATAGGTTGCTGTGCTGGTCACCAGGATCAGGGCAAAAATAACCATTGTGGTTCGGCCCATAATCCGATGCCGCCTTGCACCATCTGGAAGTAATTTTTCGATCAATTTCTCCAGGCTTACCACCAAAGCAATGGTGGCGAAAATCAATCCATACGCCACGCTGGCTCCAAACGGATTCTGCCGAACCGCCAGCAAGATGGCCTGATTCAGAGCCCAGCATCCAAGAATGGTGAACATGATTATTTTGAATATCCGAGGTTTCATTTTCAATTCCCCGGTTTTCAAGCGGTAATCCCCACCCGTGTTTTCACTAGCACGGAATCCCAGTGGAATCATGTACAAAGCAAGAATCAACCCTAAGGTAACCAGAATGAGATGGATGGTTAAAACCGGAACAAAAACGTTTTCGTAAACTTCATCCGGGCCACCAAAGCCTTCTCGACCTTCAAAAGAGAGAACCCCCAACTGCCGGGCGTAATAATAAGCACAGAAATAAACGATCATCGACACCATGGAAACCAGAGCCAGTTTATGGTGCCGGGTTCCCTGGCCTTTTTTGGCCATCGCCCAGGCCACAAGAAAGAGGATAGTAAAAACGAGTGCCAGCAGATAGCTGACATCAGCCCCTATCGTTCCCGATGGGGCTAAAAAACCAGGTTGCTCAAGAAGGGTTTTCATGGATAACCTTTATTTCTTATGGAAAAGGGGCATTGCCCTACCAGTGAGGAAAAGGCCAATTAACCTTCCTCTTTGCCCATCAACCAGGTTCCGCCATAAAACTCGGAAACACCAATCAACGACCAGGTCAGCAGGGGTTCCATACTCATCTGGGTGAAGAACATGAAAACCACCACCGAGATGGTAGCCAAGCCTATCAATTGCAATGTCCTGCCCAAAAAATATCTTATGGACCCCATAAAGATTTAGCCTTTCAGGGAGGCTTTGATCTGCTTATTGGCATCCATTAATTTGACCAGACTTTCCTTGCCGAACTGGTGCATGGTTTCACGAACAACGGCCAGCACCACACTGCCCGCCTTGGTAAAAGCACTGGGAGAATCTGGTATGGATGGGTCAGCCTGGCCACTCATAACTTGCTCGTGCCGTTTTGCCACCACCTTATTGTCAAACAAATCATCCAGAGGAAACCGGTATTGGAGCTTTACATAGTCCCTCTTTTTTTCGGTTTCCTTTCTTGAGTCCCAGACTATATTTTCCATTTCAATCGACTCAGGCTTGCGCTTCCCTTTCCCTAGAACTTTTTTGATTTGCTGGAAATAGGATTGCATCGCCTTGGGGGTTTTGATTTCATCCTCTGGAATTTTTGAGCTGATCTCAAATTCAATAGTGTTGCCATTCAGGGTAGGGCGACTGATTTCGTAGGTTATATTATCATGGTTAAATCTGCGTCCTTTTTTCGCGGTATATTTAGACTGCATTTCCTCAACCAGTGCAGAGAGGCCTTCGGTGGCAAATTGATTAAACAACAAACCTTTTAAAGTCGGCATTCATTTTTCTCCAAATCAAAATTTTGATTATAATTTATTACGGTCACTGGTCTCTTCTTCTATCCTAAATAGAGCGCCGAAACTTGTTTTTATCAGAAAAAACCGAGATTGGGAAGAGCGGTCTTGGAAACCCAAAATATTTTCTTCTTGCTATCAAAACGAAGTCTTGGGCTTTAGTGGGAGGGAAGCCGTTTCAGACGAGGTTGTCGTATAAGCGCCACCTGTTTTCAAAAAGCTATTGGACCCGTTATCCTGATACACATAGCGTATTTTTACACATCCCGCCTCTTTGTTGTCACAATAAAAGTTCAAAAACTGAAGCTTGGCAAATTTGCCGTTCGCAGTCCGTACTGCATAGATATTATCCTTGGCGGTAAGCTTGTGGGTGAAGTAATTATAATTATACCATTTTATCAAGACCGGGTTTTCCGTTTCCGTTCTCGCGGCTACATCCTGGATATAATTATCCTTGGGCGCTTCCGCCACCGTGTCAAAATCAACCTTACCCAGGTCGATGAGGCCCGCTTTTCCCAGTCTGCTTGAAGCGCCGCCGTTAGATATCACCTTGCCCCTTCTAAAAGCTAGATCCCATTCCAAGGATGAGGTATCCAAAATGCGAACTGGCTTACCGCTGGAAAAGTCAAAATACACATAATCTTTTTCAGAAGAAGCGTTTAATGTTGTCACCTGGGTTGTCATTAGATTGGCAAATGACTTCGGTGCAGGTTCCGCCTTTTCTTCAGATTTTTTGGCCATTTCGCCTTTTCCAGGAACGTTAACACTGGGAGAACTTAGAAAATCGTCCACTTGCATCAGCTTTGCGGGTAACCAGAAAATGCCTACCAAAAGCAACGAAATGCAGAGGTTGAGCAAAAAGATGTTCAGCCAAAGCTTTCTTTTTTTGTCCATCCCCGGATCAGCGGTGCCATTAAAAGGTTCATTCATAGTTCAATTCTTTTATGGTTTTTCGGTTCCATCCCGGTTCCTAAATTCCTTTAACACAAATTTCATAGCAGAGCGGGTAAAGTCTTTCTTATTCAGCCAGCGACCCTTATGTTGATCGAAGTGCTGAATGCCCGACCTTTGCCGCCCGACAAAACGAGCGCCCCATATTACTTCACGGGTTCGGGGGTCCACTAAAAAAGCGGTGAACTCCAAGCCGCTGGCTATGCTTTTCTGAACTTTCCCATACCGATCTATATACTCATCGGTAAACTTTGTGACCGCTCCGACCATTACCGCATCAACCCTGTCGCCGGCAACCAGCGGCACTGTTTCCTCAGTATCCGAATCAACCAGATTTTGATCTGCTACAGAGCCGGGGGTTTTGACAATTTTAAACCGCGCATCCTCCATCAACTGCGGAGGGATAATATTAGAGTAATTTTTGTTAGTTCTCAATTCCTGATAAGCCTGCCTGGATACAATGTCCCCGGCCATTTTGTCTTCAAAAGGCGCAAAAGTTTTGTTTTCAAAGCCCATTACTCCGATCCTTTGGAGATGGTTAAACCGGTCCGGGTTGAACACCTTGCTTTGCACCTGGTCTACCGGTGCAATTCTCAGCAACTGGACATAAATATCTCGCCTGACATGGGCCGGTAAAGGATGCGGTTCGTTGATTCCATCTGTCAAGTTGGGAAAAAGGTCCGGGTTCAGTGGGGGTGTCCCTTCCCATTTAGGAAATACCCCAGGGTGATTCCCGGCCTGATTCCTGTCAAACTCATCCTCAACGGGAACCGATAATGCGGAAACCGGGAACAAAATTCCCCAAAACACCAAAACCGGCAATACCCGGAATTGTATCCTCATAAATTCTAGCAAGGTCAAAAACCTCCAAAATCAGATTGGAACAATGGATGATCCTCCATGCATTATAATTATATATTACCCAGACTACGAATAAAATAGCAATTCTCGAATAAAAACAATAATCTAATAATTCCTCAACCCTACTAGGCGTGAGGCCAGTAGCCGTGATATTCTTCCTCAGCTTTTACCCTTGCAGGGCATGAAGGTTAATGAAGAGGACATCTCGCGTGCTCTGAAGGGGCAAATAGTTTTTGCTGGCGAGCAAAGAGTTATTTCGGCTTAACAAGCTCTTGCACAATTTACTCCTCTGGGGCATGAAGATAATAATTATGATGAGGATATCGCAGTTTACGCTGCTAAGGGGTTACACCGTTTATGGACCAATATATTAACCGTGCTTTCGAATGGGTTGCCCCTGACCTGCAACCTTGGGTGCTGGTTTTTCTTATTCTGAGTGCATTGACCGCCTTTATCCTGAGCGCATGGCCGAAACTGAACCTTCTGCTGAAAGCTGAGAAAGAAAACCGTATTGACCAACCCATAAAACGAATTTTCACCACTCTCAGCATCGCTTTTGCGCAAAAAAGGCTCATACAGGAACCCAAATCGGGCTGGATGCATGCCCTGATTTTCTGGGGATTCCTAATCCTCCTCATCCGTGCCGGCGAGTTCTTTATAGTCGGATTGTTCCCGCAAATTGATTCTCATTTGTCCGGCACCGCTCCCCTTATCCTGCCTTATTTATGGGTCAAGGATGGCGCAGTCTTCATGGTCACGTTGGCGGTTCTTTATGCCCTTTACCGCAGGTTGGTGATTAAACCCGACCACCTCACACTCTCCGTCGAGGGCCTGGTAATTCTGTGTCTGATACTCATCATCATGGTTAGTGACGTTTTATTCGATTCAGCTTTTCTGGTTCTCCATCCGGATATTGAAGTTTCCGGGCCTCTTGCAGCCCTTTTTGTTCCCCTTGTCAGCCTATTGGGAAAGGAATTGACGGGGCACCTTCACAGCTTGTCCTACTGGGCGCATGTGTCCGCCATCCTTTTTTTCATAACGCTGCTTCCACGCAGCAAACACTTTCATATCCTGACTTCCATCCCAAATGTTTTCTTTTCCAAATTGGACCCCGGAAATGATCTGCGTCGAATCGATTTTGAAGACGACGAAAATGAAACCTTTGGGGTCACAGAAATTGAAAGTTTCACCTGGAAGCAACTGCTGGACCTGCATACCTGCACCCAATGCGGCCGGTGTGACCAGGTCTGCCCGGCACTGGCAACCGGCAAACCTCTTTCGCCACAACAATTGACCGTTGACCTGCGCGACCATCTTAACGGTCCGCACGATTCCAATATCCCCCTTCTCGGCGGAGTAATCCAAGATGAAACACTTTGGGCCTGTACCACCTGCGGAGCCTGCGAATCCGCCTGCCCGGTGATGATCGAATACGTCGACAAGGTGATCGATCTGCGGCGCGGACTAGTCATGACCGAAAACCGCTATCCGAAAGAATTCGAATCCGCTTTCAAATCACTGGAAACCCAGTCCAACCCATGGGGATTCCCCAAACACACACGCTCCGACTGGGCGGCGAAAGAGCTGGACGTTCCGATCTGGGACAAGAGCAACCCTACCGAATACTTGTATTTTGTGGGGTGCAACGGGTCGTTCGATACACGCGGCAAACAAATTTCCGCAGCGGTGGTGAAGGCTTTGAAACAGGCGGGAGTCAGCTTTTCTATTTTAGGGAACGATGAGGGTTGTACCGGCGATCCAGCCCGCAGAGCGGGTAATGAATACCTGTTCGACATGCTGGCCAGCAAAAATGCCAAAACCTTCCAACAAAAAGGTGTGCAGAAAGTCATCACCCACTGCCCACATTGCCTCAACTCGCTGAAAAACGAGTATCCCGAATTCGGAGCCCATCTGGAAGTGATCCACCATTCTGAATTGCTGGAAACATTGATCGCAGAGGGAAAATTATCTGTCGGAGAAAAAACAGGCGACAATGTTGTGGTGCATGATTCCTGTTACCTGGGGCGACATAATGGAATTTACGATGCACCCCGCAATGTGCTCTCAGCAGGAGTGGAAAAAATTCACGAGGTTGAACAAAGCCGGGAGAAGGGGACCTGTTGCGGGGCTGGCGGGGCCCGGTTCCTGCTCGAAGAAAATACCGGCACACGCATGAGCCATCACCGGCTGGATGAGTTAATGGTGACCAATCCCGATACTATTGCCGTGTCCTGCCCCTATTGTGTACTCATGCTGGAAGATGCTGTGAAAGCCAAGGGCCTGCAGGACAAAGTGCAGGTCAAAGATATCGGAGAAATGATTTAAGCAGAGATAACTCTTTGCTTGCCAAATATAGTTATTGCTAGTTGGCCCCACGCCTAGTGGAATCAGCAATCGGATGCGATTTGAAGCGCGTTTTTCAAGCGTGCGAGGGTTTGTTCCCGGCCCAGTAGAAGGATTACATCGTAGATGCCGGGGCTCACTGTCGTGCCAGTGAGGGCCACACGAACCGGTTGCGCCAACTTGCCCAGCTTCATCCCCTCTTCTTCCACAATTTTCTTGAACAAGTCCTCTATTTCTTCGGCAGAAAAGTTTTCCAGCTCAGAAAGTCCGGAAATGACTTTTTCCAACAAGGGCCGGGCCTCAGCGGT
>CATMOP010000117.1 GCA_950072225.1 uncultured Nitrospina sp. | reverse complement strand
CCCAGCCGACGTGCCAGTTCCTTTCCCAGAATGATCCCAGCCCGGCGGGGTTTTCCGGTTGACTTTGCTGGACCTCCCAGCATTTCCAAGCTTCCCTGTACCAGGTTTTTTTTAAGATCAGAAACTCCTGCCTCCAGTTCGGGGTCCAGCCCGCGGACCACTACTCCCATAGCATTGCCCCCATGGGTCAGCATCACCTGATTCAGGATAAATGGAGCGGCGGCATTCACGCCTTTCGCTTTTTTTACTTTTTCAATAATAGCTTCGTAATCCTCCATGCCGGTCCGAGTGATATTGGTGACCACAACATGGCTGTTTGTTCCCAGGATTTTATCTCGCAAGTCCTTGCCAAACCCTGACATGACAGCAATCACCACAATTAACGCCATGACACCCAGGGCAACCCCGCCCACGGAAATCCAGGTGTTGAGCGAAATGAATTTCTGGGACCGTTTGGCCTTGAGATGGCGAAGGCTGATGAAAAGTTCGTAGGACATATCAGGAACGAATCAATAAATGACCGGTTTGTTTCCCGAATCAGGATTCTTTTTTCAATTGCGGGAAAAGAATAACATCTCTTATGGATGAGCTATTGGTCAACAACATGACCAATCTGTCAATCCCGATGCCTTCCCCAGCGGTGGGTGGCATGCCATATTCCAAAGCGCGGATAAAGTCGTGATCCATCCAGTGGGCTTCTTCATCACCCGCCTGGCGTTCAGCAACTTGCTCTTCAAATCTTTGTTTCTGGTCTATCGGGTCGTTCAACTCGGTATATGCATTAGCAATTTCTTTTCTGCCAATGAATAGTTCAAACCTCTCCACCAGACGAGGGTCGTCTTCCTTTTTCTTGGAGAGCGGTGAGAGCTCCATAGGATAATCGGTAATGAAAATAGGTTGCACCAGCTGGGGTTCGACAAAGTGGTCAAACAGTTTAGCCAGGATTTTCACATGATTATCCCTCTTTTCGATAGAAACTTTATTCTCCAAAGCAAACGCAACCGCTTTTTGCGGGTCATCCAGAATCTCTTCTGCAACTTCACCGATCTCGATAAGTGATTGCCGGAAGGTGCACCGCTTGAACGGCTGGGAAAAGTCTATCGTTTCCTCCCTGGTTTCTTCTCCTGCACAGGAAGTGTAAGGAAACTGGCAATTGTTTTCGGGAAATACCCGGTTGCAAATATATCGGAACAAATCTTCCGTCAGGTCCATCAAATCATTGTAATCGGCGTAAGCGGTATAAAACTCCACCATTGTGAACTCGGGGTTATGTTCGGTGGAGATTCCCTCATTTCTAAAATTCCGGTTGATCTCATAAACCCTTTCAATGCCACCCACCACCAGCCTTTTCAAGTAAAGCTCTGGAGCAACACGTAGGTACAGTTCCATATCCAGCGCATTGTGGTGGGTCTTGAAGGGTTTTGCTGTGGCACCTCCGGGTATCGAATGCATCATCGGGGTTTCCACCTCAAGGTACTGACGTTCATTCAGATAATCTCGCAACGCCTGAATGATTTGGCTTCTGGCGATGAAAACTTTTTTTACATCTGGATTGACAATCAAATCCACATAACGCTGCCGGTAACGAAGCTCCACATCTTTAAGCCCGTGCCATTTTTCAGGTAGCGGAAGAAGCGACTTGGAAAGCAAAGTCACCTTGCTGGAAAACAAGGTCAACTCACCGGTTTTGGTTTTCGAAATTCTGCCCTCGACCCCAATGATATCGCCGATATCAAATTTGCCGAATATTTCGTAGGCGGACTCGCCCAGTGAATTTTTATTGACAAAAACCTGGATATCCCCGGACGCGTCCTTGACATTCACAAAAGTGGTTTTGCCGTGCTTGCGCCGGCTCATCATGCGTCCAGCGGTTATATACTCGGAGTTTTTCTCATCCAATTCTTCCTTGGACATCCCGGAATACTTTTCAAACAGGGAGGCGGTGGTGGTATTAACATGATAACGGTTGATGTATGGGGAGATTCCCATTCCCCGGAATTCATCGAGTTTTTCGCGTCTGAGTTTAACCAGTTGTCCTAAATCTTCCATGCAATACCAATTCTGTTGTATTTTGGCCGGCGAGCCGCCGGTGGCAGGTAGCAAGAACTCGCCAAACGGCCAATATCTGTTGCTAGCCAGATAGAGTTATTACCCCTCCGGGGCACGAGAACTGGGGAAGAATATCACGTGCTCATTTCATCAAGGCATAGCCTTGTTACCGGGCGAACTCCGTATATCGGGTCTCTCGAACAACGGTGATTTTAATTTCCCCGGGATAGATCACCTCTTTTTCAATTCTCTTCGCAACATCCCTGGCCAGAATGCTGGCCTCCTGGTCATCAATACCATTGGGCATGACAATGATTCTCACTTCACGACCTGCCTGAATGGCAAAGGTTTTTTGAACCCCTTTGAAGGAGTCGCCAATAACTTCCAGTTGTGTCATACGTTTGACATAGGTTTCCAGCATTTCCCTCCGGGCTCCGGGCCGGGACGCAGAAATGGTATCCCCTGCCGCCACCAAAACCGCGTATGGGGATTCTGCCTCACAATCTTCATGGTGGGCAGCAATCGCGTTGACAACAAAAGGATGTTCGTTATAGCGTTTCGCAATATCAACTCCCAGCTGGGTATGCGTCCCATCGGTCTGGTGATCAACGGCCTTGCCAATATCGTGCAGTAACCCTGCTCGTTTGGCCAGAGCCACGTTCAGACCCAGTTCCGCGGCAATGGCCCCACAAACAAAAGCCACCTCCTGCACATGCTGAAGAACGTTCTGGGTATAACTGGTCCGGTATTTGAGCCGGCCCAGTAATTTAACGATTTCGGGATTAATATTATCGATACCAACATTTAAAACAGCCTGTTCACCTGCCTCTTCAATTTGCTGGGTGACTTCTTTTTTGCATTTATTGACGACGTCTTCAATGCGTCCCGGGTGGATCCGGCCATCGAGGGTCAGTTGTTCCAAAGCGCGGCGGGCTACTTCCCGTCGGATGGGGTCAAACCCGGACAACACTACAGCACCGGGAGTATCATCAATAATTAAATCGATTCCGGTAGCCTGCTCTAAAGCCCGGATATTTCTTCCTTCCCGGCCAATGATTCGGCCCTTGATATCATCGCTAGGCAGTTCCACCACCGAAACGGTTGTTTCTGCCACATGATCTGAGGCCAGCCTCTGGACAGCCATGGTAATTAATCGACGAGCTTCATCATCTGCGCGCTTTTTAATATCTTCCTCGATTTTTTTTACTTCGCGCGCCGCATCCATTTTGGCTTCATCAATGATCTGGTTCTTGACCTCCTCGCGGGCCTTTTCGGCGGTGTAAGAACCAATCACCTCAAGTTTTTTCAGCTCTTCCGCCACCAGGTTCTGGTACTCGGATTTTTGCTGGTCAATCCCTTTTTCCCTATCGGCAAGCTTGCTGTTTTGTTCCTCAAGCTCCTTTTCCCAGATCTGGAATTTGTGGTTTTCCGTCTTGAGGTCCCTATCCTTTCTTTCCAGATCAATTTCCAAGTTACGCAAACTATCCTGCTTACCCTTCATTTTCTTTTCAAGCTCGGCTTGCATCACCAAAGATTTTTCGCGCGCTTCAATCTCTGCGGATTTCAACCTGTTCTCTACCTCTTTTTCCGCTTCATGGATAATTTTCTTTCCGCGTTCTTCCGCTTCCTTGATTTGGTATTCGGTAAACATTTTGCGCAAAAAATAACCAATGGCATAGCCAATCACCAAAGCAACAGCCATCCCTATAATCAGGGTTATAAAATTAACCTTAATGACAGTAAAAATATGCATGGTGGAACCTCAATATTTGAAATAAACCGACTCAGCCTTCCGGTGGCTCAGCAGTTTATCGTATCGTTTTCAGTAAAAATCTTCTGGACCTTCTCATCCCAGGTATCCTGGGGAACCGAGTCCACAACCTGGAACCCGTAAGCCACTGCCAGACGGAGAGCCCCCTCTGGCAATTGCTTTAAAAGCCAGTCAAAATAACCTCCGCCAAAACCGACTCGTCTACCGGAATAATCAAACGCCAACCCTGGCGCGATGACAGCATCGATTTTTGACGGAGACACCACTCTGGTGTTGAGCCGGGAAGGCTCACGAATGTCGTAAGAACCCAACTCAAACTCCTGATTCATATCTGCAATTCGACACACTTCCAGTCGCCTTTCCCTTGGTACCAGTCGCGGGACATAAACCCGTTGGTGGTTTTCGAGGGAACGCGTAATCATTTCATCGGTACGCACTTCATTGCCAAGCGAGAGATAAAACATTACATGCTGGCAAACCGAAAATTCCTTACAGGCAAACAGCCTGTCTTCTATGGCCCGGCTCAAGTTTAAAACATCATCCAGGCTCATGGCATCCCGTCTAAATTTCATATCCTGACGGACCGCAAATTTATCCATTTTCATGTTTTCATGAAGGAAAAATTCATTTTCCGCACTCAGGATTTTTTCAGGAAATTGTCCGCAGTCAGGTACCAGCACAAAAAAAATACTTCATTCATTAGGCTTTTAGGGGGATACCAAGGCAGAACCGGCCGAAACGGCATAGGGGAGGCTGGCCAAGGCAGGATAAACCGCCTAAAGAAGGGCAGAACAAACCTTGCGTAAATATATCTGAAAACGAAACAGGTTTTCCCGCTTCGATCATAATTCACTCCCAATTGGTCCGGTTCAAATTTTTCCAGAACCGGATATATATTCAGGCTCGGTCAGGCTGGAGTCCAACCCTCTAAAGCTCTTAAACATTCAAAAAGTCTCCCCGTTAGCGCCGTGCAAAAACTATTTTTTGAACCTGTCAAGGACAGGTGGGGTATCCGTGAACTGTTTTAGGCTTCCCTCCCCAAGAGGGCATGCACACCACAGCCGATCCATCAACCCCGTTCACAAACTGTTGGCTCAAGAAATTAAATTCTTACTCGAACACAACAGGGAGACACCACTTCAAATTCCACCACATCCTAACATAAAGACCCCGGTCTCTCAAGGCCTATCTAAAGCAGAAAAACTCTTATTTTTCAATATCTTAAAGCTCCTTATCGAGAGCCTCAACCAATTGCCGAAGCTTCTCTCCTTCGGCTTCTTCTTTCGCCCCGGCCTGGTTTTTCAACTCCATTAATTCCTGCGCAATATTGAGTGCCGCAAGGATGGCCAGGTCCAAAGTGGAGGTTTTACCGCGCACATTGGCCAGCTCTTTCATCCGCGAATCCACATAGGCCGCTACCTCTTCCGCATCCACTTCTGACGAAGAGCTTTTCAAACTATAGGTTTTTCCATAAATCTGGATTTTTTTACTGCTCGCCATTGTCAGTCCAACCCGATCAAATTTTCCAGGTTAACGAAATCTGCAGGTTTTGCCATAAAACCGCTTTTATCCATAAGTATTTCCAATTAAGTCAGATCAAATTTTTCCAGGTTTTTTAAAAGAGACTGAACATTCGTCCGCATGGCCTTCCGGTCCTTTTCATTGTTTCGGTTTAGGGTTTCCAGTTGAGAAAGGCGGTCCTGTTTGCCCTGATTCAAGTTTTTTTCTTTTGCCATGGCCTTTTTTTCACGACTCAGTTGATCAATCTGGCAGGACAGCCCTTGGTTTTTCTCCTTAAGACGGCGGAACTCCCCCATCAAGGCCAACACACGCTCTTCCAGTTGATGAATATCCGGTTTAGGCATGGCAGAATCGTAGCACCGGGGTATTGGAGTGTCAATAACCCCTTACTCCCTTAGAGAGGCACCAAGTTCGCTCTTTAAAGTTTGAACAATTTTTTCAAATAACGGATTGACCTCATCATCGGAAAGTGTCCTTTCGGCAGATTGAAAAGACAAGGCAAATGTGAGGCTTTTTTTATCAGCCTGAATTTTCTTTCCCTCAAAATGGTCATACAGTTCAACCTTTTGAATCAAGGGACACCCGGTTTTAAGGATCAAGTCCGCGGCCTTTTGCGAAGTCACCGACCGGTCCACCAGAATAGAAATATCGCGGTATGTCTCAGGGAATTTGGGGATCGGCTGAAACTGGAGAGAGGAAGACGCCGACTTTTCCAGGGCTCCCAAATCAAGCTCCAGGGCATAAACATTTTGTCCCAGTTCTCCAACCAGATTCTGTTCCGGTGCCATTTGTCCCAGGAAACCCAACTCCTTATCACTTATCTGGACCCGTACCGATTTATCCGGCAACAAAAACGGCCTGCTATCCGGGAAAATTTCCAACTTTAAATGCAAGTGTGTAATCAACATTTCCAGCGTTCCCTTGAGATCATAGAAATCGTAATCCCCACCTCTCGGTTTCCAGGGGGTGAGTTCATACGGCCCGAGCACGATGGCTGAAAGCACCGCTTTTTCCGTACGTGCTCCGTTAGAATCCGAAAAATAAACACTCCCTACCTCAAAAAGT
>CATMOP010000116.1 GCA_950072225.1 uncultured Nitrospina sp. | reverse complement strand
ATATTTTAATTGAAAGCACCGGTCTTGCCAGTTCCGGCCCGATCGCCCAGGCTTTCCTGATTGAAGACGAAATTTCAAAATCTCTATTTCTGGATGGAATTGTTACCCTGGTTGACGCAAAACATATTTCTAAAAATTTAAATGAGCAGGAAGTTGTCTGGGAACAAGTCGCTTTTGCCAACGTTATTCTATTGAATAAGGCTGATCTGGTAACCAAACCGGAAATGGAAAAACTGGAAAAACAGATACGCCAGATCAACCCCACAGCGAAAGTCTGCAAAACCACCAATGCGGTAATCGATTTGGACAAAATATTAAATATTGGAGGATTTGATTTAAATAATACATTAGAAACCATCACCCTCGATACGCACCAGCACGAAACCGGCGAAACAATTTCTTCGGTTTCGCTTTCTTTTCCGGGTCATGTCGACCCGGACCGTTTAAACCTGTGGCTCCAAATGCTCCTAATCCAGGAGGGCATGAATGTCTTCCGGGCTAAAGGAATATTGAATGTTGAAGGTTCTTCAGAGCGATACCTTTTTCAAAGTGTATACATGATGTTTGAGGGCCGGTTTGATAAGCCCTGGGGGTCGAATTCCCCTCTTAACAAAATGGTGTTCATCGGCCAAAACTTGAATTCCCAGAGGCTGGAGGAAAGCCTGAAAAACTTTGCAGTGGCCTGATGGTTGCGATTGCCCCCTTTTGAATTTAAAATACGCTCATGGCAGAAGAAGCCCGACCAAAATCTGGCGAGTCCCAGGAACTTGAACTCAGCGAAGCGGAGGTCAAGGAACTTAAACGCCTGGAAGCCAAGAAAAATGCCGAGCAAAAGAAGGTGCTCGACTCTAAGGACAACCTTTTTGGGGCAGTCTTAGCTGACTTGGAACTGGAAGGACTGGATTTGCATGACGCTAAAATGGCAAAAGCAAACCTCAACAACACAAACCTGAGCGGAGCCAATTTGAGTAATGCAAATTTTATCGAAGCGGACCTGACAGAAGCCAACCTGTCAAAGGCCGACCTGCATGATGCCTATTTTGCCGATGCCCAATTGGTCGCGACGGATTTTTCCGAGGCCGACCTTCGCTGGGCAGACTTCAGCTGGGCCGTTTTAAGCGAAGCCCGGTTCAACGAAGCAAACCTACTGGAGGCCGACTTCACCGAAGCGACCCTGGCCGCCTCCGACTTTACCTTGGCCAATGTGACCGGAGCCAATTTTGACCAAGCAAACCTAGAGGATGCACGTTTCAACGGGGTGGATCTGTCCCAGGTACTGAACCTCAGCCCGGAACAGGTCGAATCCACAGAAATCGACAGGGCCACACAATTCCCTCCCTATCTCGAAGTAACATGGGAAGGAACGGATAACTTCACCGTGAAAAAGGTGATTGTGAAAAAAACCAAACGGAAAAAAGTTAAAAAATAAATCGCCCTCGCCACAACAAGGTCTTGCTCTAAACAAACCCTTCCTGTCAACTCCGCCGGCCCTCAAAGTCGATTTCGCCATCTACTCCGACTTCATATCTTATCTCTATCGGACGGCAACAGACTTCGCAATCTTCTGTATATTCCTGGTTCGGAATAGATAAATCCAAGAGGACAGAAATGATCGTGCCGCAATGGGGACAGTTAAAAAATTGCTCGTACTGCTCCATACTGGAATCGATTATTCCTGCATACGAAAATCTTTGGAGAAATAAGCAACCAGGTCTTTCACAGAAAGAATGCCTATTATTTTATCCTCCTCCGTAACCGCAAGATGTCGAATCTTGTTTTTATGCATAAAACGGTTCGCCTCCTCCACTGGCAAATAACAATCCAATGAAAGAATAGGGCTTGTCATGATTTCCGAAATTCCCGTGGATTCAGCATTCAAACCTTTGCCAAGTACCTTGCGAGTCAGGTCCGTTTCAGTCACAATACCCACATATTTTTCAAACTCTTTTATCAGCACGGATCCAATATTATGTGCAACCATAAACTGGGCCGCCTCCTGAACAGTAGATTCCATGTCTATGCTCAGTATGGGGGAAACCATATAATCGCCTATTTCATCCATGTTCCTCTCCTTCTTTTCAAGGTTTCAAGATCATGAAGAACCTGATCTGCGTCCGTAATTCTTGGATGCTGGGTGAAGGTCGGGGATTCGCTTTTTTTCCTTTTTAATTCAGCTGAAACATCCTAAAAATAGGAGCTGAAAACAAATGGACCCGTCACGACACAACCTATAGAATTTTAAGGAGTTATTGACTCATCTCGTTTTTGTTATAAAATTTACGATCTAACAGGAAAATCCCCTAACCCAAAAAAGTACCATGCCACATGAGTTAAATATCGTTTTAGTGGAACCAGAAATTCCCATGAATACAGGTACGATTGGGAGGTTGTGCCTTGCAACCCAAAGCACCCTGCATCTTATAGAACCGCTGGGATTCGAAATCAGCGACAGCCAGCTTAAACGCGCGGGTCTGGATTACTGGAAACACGTAAAGGTCAAAACCCATCCCGACCTTGAAATGTTTCTACAAAAAATTCCACAATCCGCCCAAAAGGTATTTTTCTCTACCAAAGGACAGAAAGATTTTTTCCAGCATAAATTCCAGCCGGGTGCCTATCTGTTTTTTGGTAGTGAAACCCGGGGGCTCCCTCGGAATCTCATTCAGTCAAACAAGGGGCAGACGTATCGCATCCCCCAATATGATGAGCGGGTGCGGTCTATCAATATCGCCAATACTGTGAGCATAGTCATTTATGAGGCCATCCGGCAATTGGGAGTATAAGCCGCAAAACTTTTTTCTCCCAACGCAAGATGGGCTTCATCAAGATAGCCTACTTATATATCCAAATCGCTTTGGGAAAAATCTTCCGGTTTAACATCAAATTTTCGGTAGTACTTTCTTAACAACCCTCTGGCTTCCACCTTGCTCACTTGGTCATTTTTACTACCAAAAAGGTTGCCGGCCTTGAGAATATGTAAAATGGCTTTGTCCCCCTTGTTCATGCTTTCATACAAGACCGCCAGGTTAAAATGCGCTTCTGCAGAATTTGCATTGCTCTTTAAAGTTTCTTCAAATTCGCGAACCGCCTCTTCAGTCCTACCCGCTTTTTCATACTCTGCGCCCAGATTAAAATGGGCCGCCGGATCACCGGGCCTGGATTCCACCCTAGCTTTCAATTCTTTAATTTCCTTGCTTTCAAAAAATTTTCTTAATCCCACTTATCGCTCCGGGCTATCCGCTCCTTAATTTCCTTGCTTGCAAAAATATTTTCAATTCCACTTTTTTTATCCGTTTCATCCAGGTCAGAGACCAATGTCACCTAATTCATCCTCTTCAAATAATTCGATAAGGGAATTTCTGGAATCGTTTTGAAGTTGATCTTGATCTTTCCGGTCAATATATAAGTTCACCCGCCTTAAATGTTCCGCTGAAAGGTTGCACAGAATCAATCGTTCCATGACAGTTTCCTTTTGGTACTCATCCAGCAACTTGCCGATGCAATTGTGAAGAAACGGCGTCAATATTGACTCCACCTCCTGAAAATCCAATTCCACCGGGTTGCCTTTCTTAAATTCCGCAGCAAACATATGATATACCTTCTGCCCATCATCGATGGACGCACAGTGAGTTCCCACATGTTCTGATAGTCTGATCTTCATCGCTCATCTTTTCCTTTAAATTTATAAAATGCCCTGCTGTTCTCCTTATGATACCTCCCGCATAAATTGCTGCAATAATTTTATTTTTTTAGTTATTTTTGCATGAAATCTGCGAGCCAGGGTCAAATTCGTGCCCATTTTACCGATAAGTTGTTATAATTAAGGATACCTCTAAATAATTCAATACTTTACACTGGTGCAATGCACAACACCGCTTTAAAAAGACTCTCTGGTCGTTCGACTGTCCCCTGCGTGGCAGTTGGAACCTTTTTCATCGGAATCCTGCTTTTGCAAGGTTTTCTTCTCTTTACCCCTGTCCAGGCCCAGGATTTCAAGCCCGAAAAATTTGACAAAAGCCTCCTTGACGATTCTTTGGTAGAGCAGGAAATCCTACGTGAAGAAATGATTTTAGAACAGGAAATCTTGCGAGAAGAAATGGAGCAAATTCGCCTGGAGATGCAACGCATCATGGAAGAAATAAAGCGAGAGATGAAAGAAGAAGCCCTGAAATTGAGGGCCGAACTGTAGGGGCTGCAACTGGAAACCAAAGCCATTCAGAAAGAACTTCTGGGGATACTGGAAAAGTCCAAAAATGATTTTCTCGAAGGCAAAGAAGAAATGCAGAGGGAACTGGAAAAGATGCGCGTAGAAGCCCAAGCAATGACAAAAGAGATAAAACAGGTCCTTGATGACCAAAAGGAAATCTGGAAACAGGAAACTGCAGCGCTTAAAGATTCTCTGGTAGATGCACGGGCAGAAATGGACTCTGCCAAAGTGGACTCGGATGCAGTACTGCAATCGAGCCGTTCAGCCTTCAAGGTTTTTCAACAGAAAAAGATCGTAATCATGGCTGATTCTCAGGCCAAATCAAATGCGGCGATGCTCGAAGCCAGTAACACTTTCGAGATAAGCCAACAGGACTACAAACAAGATTCCAAAATTATCGCCCAGAACCTTAAGGCTGGGATAAAAGAAACCCGGGATAGCATGAAAAGAATGCAGAAAGGTCAAAAACGGGATTCTAAAAACTCCCGTCGGGATGTTCTGGCCGCCCTGAACAAAGCCAAAAATAAAAGGCTCGCCGAATTAAAACGAGGTTCGGTTAGAAAAAAATTGTCAAAGAAAAAGGCCCTCCGACCCAAACGCAAACGAATCCAGAAACCTAAACCTGAGGTCGTGGACCGCAAAACAATTAAGATAAAAGAGATTGAAAAAAAACCGAAGCAAGAGAAAGCTGTGGAAGATGAAGCCGAATTAGTTGTGGCTTCCTTGCCAGATGCTCCTGTCAAATCTTCCGAAGAATCTCCACAAGCAAAACTCTCCCGGTTCAGTAAAAATATTTCAAGTTTGAAAAACAATTTAAAAAATACAAACGGCAACCCGGAGGCTTTACTGGCAAAACTGGGGGATGCCTACCTGGAAGCCCAGCGTTTCATGAATTCGCAAACGGATACTGAGGAAAGGCAGAACCTACTTGATCTCTCCGATAACGGGGATCTGCTTTGGGGAAGTTACGAACAAGCCGCCTAGGCCTATAAGCTGGCCCTGACTTTCAATCGCAAAAATGCCGAAACCCACCTCAAAATCGGAAAAATTTATGACGAAATGGAGGATGGACGAAACGCACTCATGTACACAAAATTGGCACACCAGATCTTCAAAAGGAACCATAATTCAAGACAAATGGAAGCAACGCAGTCCTTCATTGATTTGCTGACCACAAAATATGAAAACAAATCTGGAAAAAAGGGTGCATGACGGATAATGTACTTTCTATAAGTGGTTGTGACCTTTTCAGTTGTTTCCATTGATATTATTGACCTAGAGGTGTGATTTGGATAAAAATCCTATTCTGGAATTCATTGAACGATTGCCCTTTTTCCAGGAATTTTCAGACGATGAAAAATCCAAGCTGGTAAACACCTCTGGAATTTTTGAAAAATACAAGGAAGGAGAAACCATCATTGCAGAAGGGGAAAGTGGGTCCGCCCTATTCGTGGTTCTGACGGGATCCATTCGAATTACTAAATCAACTTTGGCCCCCGTTCAGGAAGGACACATCTCTCTTCAGGAACCAGAAGAGATTACCATCGCAGAACTAAAAGCCGGGTCGATTTTCGGCGAAGTTTCTTTGATCAGCAATCGTCCCAGAAATACCAACGCCCTTGCCAACTCCCCACAAGTTGTGGTCATGAAAATCACCACGGAAATTATAGAAAAATTTAACCTGGTGATTCAAAAGAAATTTCAAACACAGTTGATTCTGACCCTCGTCCAGAGATTGGATGATATGAATAGCAAATATATTAAATTAAAGGCCAGCATCCAAAAAGACTGAAAACACTCCAGTCTGGCTACGCATCTTCCTTTTCCCGGATTTTCCTCCCATTTCATAACCATAAAATCCATCCCTGTCACTTCCCGATATACGTTATAATCCGCTTAACTCATGAAATCTAAATCACCAAATCACATAAATACCCGACCTTTAAAACCGAAAGCCATATTAGTAGGGGTTAGTATGCCAGGCGTTTCATCTCCTCCTGCTGGAATTTCACTGGAGGAACTGAAAGGGCTCGCCACCACCGCTCAGTATAGTCCAGTTGCCACATTTACCCAGCGCTTGACAGAGATCAATCCTAAAACTTTTGTGGGTAGCGGAAAAGTGGAAGAGATCAAGCAGGCTGTCGAGCACCATAATCCCGAAACGGTCATCTTTGACGAGGAACTTTCGCCCCGCCAGAACCGGGAGCTGGGAAAAATCCTTAAGTGCAGG
>CATMOP010000115.1 GCA_950072225.1 uncultured Nitrospina sp. | reverse complement strand
GCAAGGGTCTGGGCCAGGGAAACGGTGAAATTGGAAAGCCCGGCCTTCATGGCGCTGTAGTGTGGAAAAACTTCCTGCGGACTGGCGGCCGCAATGGATGAAATATTAATAATTCTGGCACAAGTGGATTGTTTGAGAGAGGGAACGCAAAACCGGGTCAGCCGGACGGCAGACATCAGATTGATTTGAAAAGAATCTTCCCAATCCTGATCGGTCAGTTCAAAAAAATTTACCAGTTTTAAAATCGCTCCGACATTATTGATCAGCACATCAACCTGTCCCAGTTGTTGCATAACGCTTTCGTGAAAGGCTTTAACCCCATCCACCTTACCGAGGTCAGCAGAAATGAAAAGATGCCCAGCACCTTCAATTTCTCCGGACAAGGAGTCCAAACGATCCTGGCTACGGGCGCAGACGGCAACCAGGGCGCCTTCTTTGGCAAATGCCAGGGCAAGAGCCCTTCCGATACCGTCACCGGCCCCGGTTATGATCACTTTTCGGTTTTTCAAATTTGAGCCCATGTTAAGATGCTTTCCCTATTTGCTCTTCTCGAGATTTTTTATTTTATGGAGCCGATGCTAATCCCAAAAATCACATCTTCCCCATCGCTGGTCTGGATAGTGTCCGCGATCGGATTTTATATCATCAATATCTTTCTGGGTTTGTTCATGGCCTTCAGAAAGAGGACCGCTCAAAGCCTCAAAATCCACAGGCTCCTGTTTTACACCATTGTGTTTTGCCTGGGCTATTACCTGCTCATGAACCAGGTCCACGATGAAAATAGCTGGCTGGATTATTTGATCGGCCTCTATTTTATCACACTCATTCCCTACAGCAAACGCTGGGACATACTGGTCCACGCCTTAGTTGCTGTTGTAGGGCTGACACTCCTGCCGCTACTCATTGTTCTTAGGATATAAAGGCGCTCAACCTTAATGACAAATAAAATACTGGGGAAGGGGAAATATCCGGATGGTCAGTCTGCGATGGCGGCTTTGACCGTGATATCGCCATAGACCTTTACGCGGCACCCGAGTTTCTGGTGAGGTTCAAGTTTGTGGAGGTTTTCAAAAAAGGTGCGTGGATTGACGTTTTTAAGGGGTTCGATTTCTACCACACATTTTCCGCATAAACCATGCCCGCGGCAGTTTAAAAACTTGTTGAGCCCTTTATAAACTTCGGCCTCGTTATAGAGTGCAGCCTTTCTCAGGTTGGCTCCATAACCGGCTTTTAAATCAATAATTTCGTTGGTTTCTGTGTTGATAATCTTGATCTTTGGCATGGTGATGCTGAACCCCAACTCAGGTTTTTTGGCTTCGTAAGAAGGCTATTAATGCCCCATATACTGGCCAATGTCAATCGAAAAACGGCTATGCAAAGCTCTCCCACGCTAGTGGGTTAGATCGAATAGTTATGGCCCATCAGAATTTTCTTTTCTTTGAGAAATTCCTGAATTTTATGGGCAGCTTTTATTGCGTCCTTTGCTTCATCCAGGGAGAGGGCAATATCCGGTTCTCCCGTGGGTTGCGCTGCTATCTGAATTTCCACAACCGGGTAGGGATTCGCTAAAAGTCTGAGGTCGGCCTGGTCTTCCTGATGAAAGGCGTTGGAGGTGGAGATCACCACATGTCCGGCATCGAGAAAAAGTTTAGCCACTTCGCCCAACCTTCGGGCCGATTCGCTTTCGCTACTGTTTGTGGGATCCTCCAGATCAGCCCCGAGCCCGAGATTAACATTCCGCCGGTCGAGCAAATAACTTTGGAAATTATTTTCGAACAGGCTGTGTTCTAGGGTTCTGGCTAGCGGGCCTTTACCGGTACCGGGTTCGCCGGTAATAAGGATCAGCGTTGCTCTATGGCCATTGCGGTAGGCCCTTTCTTCCGGTGTGATTTCGCTTTTGACCCAATTGAAATCCCGGGTGCGGACTTCGTCTCTGAGTTTGTCGGTCTTGGTGGTCGGCGTGTAGGTGGTGATGATGCCGCCTCCGCAGACATCGTATCCATCAACCAGCACGAATCGCCCGGTAGTGGCGATGGACCCGAACAGGTCAAAGGCCACCGGGTTCCGGGTTTTCAAAGTCAATTCGGCAACGTCATTCTTGGCGATATAATTCTGACCGGTCAGGGTCTCCAAGGTAGAGGCATCGATGGCTTTTTTAAACTCAAGCACTTCGCACCCCATCTCCTGCGTGTTTAATTTGATGATAAACTTCCTGCCTTTTTCCAAGTTTCGTTTGCCCATCCAGAAAACATTAGCATCGAAAGTGGTGGAGACGATGGGCAACTGGTCCTGGAGAGTGCACACATCCCCACGTTCCACAAATATCTGCTCATCGAGAGTGAAGCCGATGGATTCTGACGAAGTAGCTGAAGTGGGTTGTTCCGGTACGCTCCAGGCCTCAATGGAATTTATCACCGCCTGTTTGTTGGAGGGGGAGAAAATCACGCGGTCCCCGGCTTTAACCTGGCCCGACTCAACCCGCCCGGCAATGATGCGCCGCCCGTCAAATTTATAAACATCCTGGACCGGAAACCGGAAGGGGAGGTGATCCGGCAGGGGTTTTTTCTCGAACTGGTCGAGCATGTTTAAAACAGTGGTCCCTTTGTACCAGGGCATTTCATCTTTCAACGCGGCGATGTTTACACCGAGTTTGGCAGAAACGGGAATAAACTCTTTCGCTTCAATTCCCAAGGAATCCAGGAAGCCCGTATATTCTGTTTTGATATTGTTATAAACCTTCTCATCATAACCGACCAGGTCCATCTTGTTGATCACTACCGCGACCTGGGTGAGCCCCAGTAGTTTTAAAATATAGCCGTGTCTGCGCGACTGTTCCTGAACCCCTTCGTTGGCGTCAATCAGCAGGAGGGCGGCCTCGGCATCGGCGGCACCCGTTACCATATTTTTCAGGAACTCTTTGTGACCCGGCGCGTCAATGATGACGTATTTGCGTTGTGCGGTACTAAAGAAAATCTGTGAAGTGTCAATGGTGATTCCTTGTTCCTGCTCTTCCTGCAGGGCATCCAGCAAAAAAGCGAACTCAAAATCTTTGCCCTGTTGTTTGCAGATGTCGCGGATAAAGTCGAGCTTGCCCTCAGGCAGGCTTCCGGTGTCGGAGAGGAGACGTCCAACCAGGGTGGATTTGCCATGATCCACATGACCGACGATGACCAGCCGTAAAAGGCGGCTGGAAAGATCTGGTGCGCTTCCGTTATTGCCCATTTACATATATCCTCGGGCTCGAAGTTTCTGCATGGCATAGGTGTCTTCCTGATCCTGTGCCCGGCCGGAGCGCTCTGCTGTGGTTGTATTATTTTTAAGTTCTTCTACAATCTCTTCCACCGTTTTGGCGGTGGACTGAATGGTGCCAGTGCAAGGGGCGCAACCTAGCGATCGGTAACGAGTCCCTTCCGGAGTGGCAAAATAGAGATCAATGATGGGAATTTTTTCCCGCAGTATATACTCCCAGACATTCAGTTCCGTCCAGTGCAGGATCGGGTGAATGCGGATGTGGGTATCTTCGGCAAAGCTGGTTTTATACTGGTCCCACAATTCGGGAGGCTGGTCCTTGAAGTTCCATTCAAAATTTTTATCCCGTGGTGAGAAATAGCGCTCCTTGGCGCGGGTGCCTTCTTCATCTCTTCGAATACCCAGAATCAGTCCGGTGTAACCGTGTTCTTCCATGATGCCTTGCAGGCCCTGGGTTTTCAACGCTTCACAGCAAATCAATCGTCCTTTTTCATGATTCATGCCCTCATCCAGGGCTTTCTGGTTCTTGCCGACCACCAGGTTCAGTCCCCATTCTTTGGCGACCCGATCCCGGTATTCAATCATAGCGGGAATCTTGTAGGTGGTGTCGATGTGAACCAGGGGAATGGGACAGTGACCGAAAAAGGCCTTGCGCGCCAGCCAGACCAGAACGGTGGAATCCTTTCCGATCGACCACAGCATCGCCAGGTTTTTGAAATTTTTGTAGGCTTCGCGCAGGATGAAAACGCTTTGATTTTCCAGTTCGTCTAAATGATCCATTAAAACCGTAATTCCTTATTATAGATGGGTATATTCACCTTATCCCGAAAGTTCAATACAATCAAGGGGGATGTCGATTTTAGGGGAAATTGAGGAATCGCGCAATAAGATTGATGCCTTTTTGCGGTTTTTTCAGGAAAAATATTTTTTTACCACATTGGGAAACTGGCAATGCAGGCAATTATTCTGGTTCTGGGTGCAAAAATCTTGATAAATCTGCATCAGCCCCTGAGTTTGTTTTTCGGAGCGCAGTACCTGGATCATTTCCTCCTGATTGCCAAAAATATAGTGTTTCATGAAACGAAGCAGTTTGTTATCGCTGGCACTTTTACCGGTTTGAAAGAGGGTGTTGAGTCCCGTTTCGAGGTTTTTGAACTTTCCCGCCCGCGCAAAGATAAGACCGATGGGCAGTCCAATGTTGATGATGATTTCCCGGGACCGCGCCGAGCCGACAAGTTATTGGTGTTGCGGAAGGGTTTTCCCATCCGGAGTGTAATGGTTTGCCCAGTAATCATCTGTGGCCACACAAAAGAAATCGTTAAAGGAATTGAGAGTTTTTTTATCCGGAATTTTACCTCCGGAAGATGTGAGAATCTTTTGATAGGACCCCATGAAGTCTGCGAACATGCCCGTTTTTTCATGACGACCGATCAAGTGAGCCAAGCCCGCCAGCCGCCTGTAAGGGTAATTGGCCGGACGGATCGCGCGGAAACACCAGTCCTTTTTCGTCAGGGGTGAACGGGGAACCCGGTCCCGGCAAGCTTTCCATATTGGCAGGAGTTTACGGAACCCGGCTTTATTTTCGTTGTTCATCAAGCCTGAAAACCCGAAGAGCAGGGCCTGGGTGTGCAGAACTCTTTCTGCTTTGCGAATTTTTTCGGGTACCAGACTTTTCAATTCCGTTAAAGGCAGAGTGTCTGCCAGTGCCTGAAAGGTCTGTTTATTTTCGGGATAACCCATTGCCTCGGCAACTCCCCGATAAAAAGTCTGTTCGTACCCCTCTATAATTATCGAATCGTTGAACCGCTCCATTTTGGTGAACACCCGGGCTTCACCCGCCGCGTTCAAAACTTGGGTGAGCTTTTCTCGCGAAAGTTGCGCCAAAGGTTGGTGGCACAGACCGACATTGCAGTGATTCAGGACCGGGTAGTTTTCAAAATCGAGTTCACCATTGAGTTCAAGGATTCCTTTTGTAAGGTAATTTTTAATTTCAAACCGGAAGGGAAGGTCTTTCTGTTTTCCCTGTGGCCGATGCACTTTCCCTCGCCCCTGCCACATATAGACATGCAGAATAACGTTGTCGAAGTCCGGATTGCGCGAATGTCCATGAGCGTTCCAATCCGTGGCGTAGACATGCAGTTCGACATCGCCTTCATAAACTTTTCCGTTTACCTTGATGGTCGCGCTGGTGAAGTCGGGGCCCTTACCAAAATTCCAGTATCCGGGATAAACGATTTCCAGATTTTGGCCTTCCCGGGTCTTGAGAGAAGGTGTGCAAAAAAGTTGGTCATTCCAGATGCAGCGGATGACTTTTTCCGGAACCCGGATGGTGTTGTCTTCTTCGCGAACCTGCAGTTGATTGTAGAGATGGGTGAACTTAAGGTATGCGTCCGAAAAGAGGGCGGTCATTTCAATTTCCACTCGGTGCCGTTTGCGGTATCTTCGATGAGGATTCCCATTTCGGTCAGTTCATCTCGGCAGCGGTCCGCCTCCGCCCAGTTTTTCGCCTGGCGTGCTGATTTGCGTCCGGCGATCAACTCTTCGATTTTGCTGACGTCCAGATTCCGCTCCTGGTTTTTGATCTCGAAGAGCTCTTTTTCAAACTCTTCGGGAGTGAGGAAAAACAGTCCCAGAATTTGGCCTGCCGTTTCCCAGGCCGTTGTTGCGACCGCAAGGTCTTCCAGAGAGGATTCTCCCTTACCCAGCACGGCGGTGTTGAGGTTGCGCAATTCCTCGTTCATATGGGCCATTGCCACTGCCGTGTTCAGGTCATCGTTCATGGCGGTTTCAAACTTTTGCGTCAAGGGATGGTTCTTCACTTTTTCCTGAAAGTTTGGGATGGACTCCTTATTTAGTTTTGCGGTTTTTCTGCGCGCCCCTGCCAGCCCTTCATAAAATCGGGAAAGCACTTTGGTGGCATCTTCCAGGTTTTTTTCCGAAAAGTCGATGGGACTGCGGTAATGACTGCTGATGAGAAACAAACGCAAAACTTCCGGGTGGTATTTTTTACAAACTTCCCGGATGGTGAAAAAATTACCCAGGGACTTGGACATTTTTTCTTTGTCAATATTGACGAATCCGTTATGCACCCAGTAACGAACCGGCTGTTTTCCGGTGCAACCGCAGGATTGTGCGATTTCGTTTTCGTGATGCGGAAAGACCAGGTCTTTGCCGCCGCCGTGGATATCGAAGGTGTCGCCGAGGTATTTTTTACTCATGGCCGAACATTCGATATGCCAGCCCGGTCGGCCCGGACCCCAGGGGCTTTCCCAAAAAGG
>CATMOP010000114.1 GCA_950072225.1 uncultured Nitrospina sp. | reverse complement strand
CAATCAGCGCCTGCATTCGATGGGCGGCATTTCCCATTCTTGAGAGATAGTCCCGGTGTTGTTCGCTCAATTGGGACTTGGCTTCCTGCAGGCGATCGCTGAATATGGATATTTTCCTTAAAGGTTCCTGCAAATCATGCGAGGCGATATGGGCAAAATCTCTCAAGTCGCTATTACTTCTTTTTAGCTCCTCAGCATAATTTTTCAAATCGTCCTTCACATTATGATTGTGTATTGCCAGTGCCGCTAAATTGGCAGAAGTCTTGATCAGCTCCATCTCTGCTGGAGTGGGCTTGCGGGGCTGGGTATAATAAACGGCGAAGGTGCCCAATACATTTTCCTCAAAATCCATAATGGGGATGGACTAGCAGGCTTTATGGCCATATTCAAGAGCAATCTCCTTATAGTCCTCCCAAAGAGGGTCAAGGGAAATGTTTTCCACCACAATTGTGCGTTTTAAGAAAGCGGCCGTACCGCATGAGCCCACTTTTGGACTCGGGACAACCTGGCTCATTTTTCTAACATATCCCGCAGGCAGGCTGGGAGCAGAACCGTGTTGAAGAAATTTTTTTGATTTATCCAGAATAAGAATGGAACTTAACAGCCCTTCGCTATATTTTTCCATTTTTTCGCACAAGCTATTCAAGACTTCCTGGAAAGGTTTTCCCGCAACGAGGTCCCCTAATATAATGTTATGGTCGAGAAGGTAATTTTCCGCCAGTTCCCGTTCGGTAATATCAAACCCATAGACATTTACGTAGTTGTGTTCGTCAACAGGAGAAAAAGTGATAGAAAAAAACGCCCGGAAAACTCCAATTCAATCGTTCTATTGGTGTGGTGATCAAGCGCGCCACGGGCCAGTTTTTGCCAATGAAGCGGTAGTGGCTCTGCGGGATTCGCGTTCGATAATTGCAGCAACTTCAGGCTTGCCTGATTGAAGTAAAGCAGTTCTCCTTCTTTGGAAATACGCAGAACGGGATGAGGGCTTTCATCGGGCAGGCGGGAGAGCCACTCAATCTTCTTACCTTTTTCATAAATCTCTTCGGCGGACACATCCATGGTGTGCTCGAGTAAGGCATAATCCTCATCGTTTGTATGGTAGGCACAATTCACCGCATTGAGGAAGTCTTCCCATTGAGGAGGAATATTTTCCAGTCGGCCCAGGTACCTTTTGATCTGCCGGATGAGCAATTTATGTTTCATGATTAAAAAATTACATTTCGGGAAAGGTGGTGATCGACATGGTCTGATTATGCAGGTGAGGCTCCATGTAATTTTCAATGGGAGCGATCTCACCATAGGAATAAAACCCGGTCAAGGTGGTTTGAGGGCCGAATATTCCTTCAACCGCTTCGATTTCCTCTTCCACTTGTTGTTTCATGATAATTTTTCTTCCAATACAACTCATGAGAATTGCTGCACCGGGGGAGGTAGCTCCCGCGCTCTGGCATGCTTTGGCGGCTTCTTCGGCCCCGCTGACAAGGTTGTCTATATTGGTTTTCATGAGACGCGCGGTGCCTCCCTGTTCCAGGTCGCCCGCAAAGGTCATGCTCCCGGTTTCTTCGTCCACTCCCAAAATTGTGCGCACAATGCCCTTTTCCATTTTCGAGGTTTTGTAATAGAGGGGAAAATAGAAACACTGGGTGGGCAGATCTTGAAGGCGGTCCCCAAGATATTTTTTATATAATCCAAAGGCGGGTTCCCCGTCCAGCTCATAAAGAATATTGCTTTCAGAACGGGTTACCTTGCGTTCAGGACCGAAAGGCTCAAATCCACTGATGGAACCACAATGGATTTTTAAGCGGGTTCCGTAAAACCCTAAAGCTATTACCATTTTACTTTCAGGCATCTGGTTGGCACCGGTAAAGGTCTCCTTAAAATCTCCTCCATCTCCCGTCAGGCCCCCGGTAACCTTTACGCCTTCCGGTAAATGTTTCACCATTCCCTTGACCAATTCCGATCCATTCACATTCAATCCATCAGCAAGAACAAAAACATGACATAACCCTTCCTGATCCAACACGCGCACCAGCTCTTCTCCAATGGATAAACTGTCACTTCGGTCTTTAATCTTTAAATGTGTAGTTTTAATGACTGTGTTTTCAAACCAGATTGCCGTAGCCACAAGCGAATCATCATAGACGCGGGTTTTTAAAATTTCTCCTGCGGTGGAGCCGCTCAGAATATAGGCGTTAGGATAAGATTGGCGAATTTCTTTAAAAAGGGTTTCATTTTTCAAATTCGAGGGATGACCAAAGAGCAAAACCAGTTGGGCATCTTTTAAGTTTCCTGATGTGGTGTTTCCAGACCAACCCTCTTCTCGGGACCAGCATCGTTGTTCGGTTTTCATAAAAACCTCAGAAAAAATAAATGCGCTTAGCTGGGGATACTGAAAAAAATAGCAATTTCACAGGCGTTTAAATAGCCAAGTTTATATATTATTTGTCTTATCCGGAATACCCCAGAGCAAGGGATAATGGTATTCCTCATGGTTTATTTAAATTGGAGCAATATAAGTGCCAAGCCGAATCATGAAAATTATATTATCTAGAAATCAATAATTCAAAGTGTTATGGGGCTGGTTTAAACCTTTTGTCTTATGGTGATGACCTAAAACCACAAAAACCTTGTTTTTACAACATTTTTTGTGTTTTATAGTGGGTCGCAAAGATGCTCAAGGGGAGGATACCCGGGTCGGAATTTTGATTCAGGGAGAAATCAACGCCGCAATTCATTCTGGCTTTTGGCAAACTTTTGCGGTGTTTACCGCGGCGCTAAAACAACTTTTATATGATTGGTTATAAAGGTGATTTTCCCAAAGAGGGATGTGGTTTGCTGAATTATTCATTTCTCTTTGACAGGTTTTTGCAATTGTGCTAATAATCCTCAAGCCTGAAAACGGGCTATTACTTACCTTAAAGGAGTTCCATGGAAGTCAGAATAAGCCGGGATGTTCTTCTGAACGGTGTGCACAAAGTTCAGGGAATCGTTGAACCAAAAGGAGCGATGCCCGTTCTTTCCCACCTGCATCTGTCCGCTGAGAAAGACACCATCAGTATTCGAGCCACCAATTTGGAAATCGGTACTTTGGGCCATTATGCGGCGAATGTGATCGCACCCGGGGCCGTGACGCTCAATGCCAGAAAACTTTTTGATATTGTCCGGGAACTCCCTGATGAAGAAATCCATCTTAAAAAAGAAGAAAATAACTGGATCACTTTAAAGTGTGGAAAATCGAAATTCCGTTTGCCGGGGCTTCCCCCGGAGGATTTTCCGCCTATGCCGGAATACAGTGACAAACCGCTGTTGGAATTTGATGGCAAAATTTTGAAGGAAATGATTCGTAAAACCTTTTTCTCGGTTTCTCCCGATGAGACCCGGCAGGCGTTGAATGGTTTGTTGCTGGAGTCGGAAGGGGACAGCGTAAACCTGGTGGGGACTGATGGACACCGGTTAGCGATGATTACCCGACCAGTCAAGTCAAATGTGGCAAAAGGGGAATCCTTAAGTTTCCTTTTACCTAAGAAAGCGTTGTCTGAGTTGCTGAAATTAACGGAGGATGAAGACGCAACATTCGGGTTCTCTTCTCAGGAAAACCACCTGGCTTTCATTTGTGCTAACCAGGTGATTGTGTCCCGCAAAATAGACGGAAAATTTCCCAATTACCGGCAGGTGATTCCAGCGGACAATAACCTGAAGGCCAAAGCCAACAAGAATGACCTGACCCATGCCCTAAAGCGTGTGGCTCTGCTGGCGGATGAAAAATCGAAAATGGTCCGGTTTGAAATCCGCAAAGGCAACCTGACTCTGGTTTCAGATAATACGGATTTGGGAGCAGCTGTTGAGGAAATGTCCCTTGAGTATGAGGGAGAGGAAGTCTCGATCGGACTTAACGCAAAATATGTCCTGGATATCCTGAATGTTATTGAAGGGGATTTGGTGACTCTCAATCTAAAGGATCAAAACCACTCCTGCCTGTTTACGGTAGCGGATGACGACCAGTATAAGACCATCGTCATGCCTATGCGTCTTTAGAGTTTTCGATCAAAGATCAAAAAACTGATCCAGTTTTTTATCGCTCCTTGGCGTTTTTCCTGTCACGTCTTCCCAGATTTCCCGGGTTTCCATACAAAGATAAATGCTTAATTTTTCCGAGCGGGACTTAAGATAACCGCGAATGGTTTCATAGGCATGGTTTCGCAAGGGACGAAGGTAGCGGAATTTACCATCCTTGCTGGGCAGGTGTTCGCTGGTGAACAAACGGGTCTCAGGATGGCGGTTTTTGATGATGGTTTTCAGGGTGGGGCGGTATCGAAAGCTTCCCAGGCTCACCCACTCCACTTTAGCAATGGGTATGGTATCGCACAAAATGTTTACCAACTGCTGGTAGGCATCCTCCCACCCCGGTATCAAAATGATCGGATCAAAATGAAATCCGATCCGATAGCCCTTGTCCAGGCATGCCTTGGCAGATTCAAGCCGTTGGACTAAACCCGGCGTTCCTTTTTCTTCCCGGTCAATGACGGTTTGTGGATTTAGCGACCAGGATACAATTATATTTGTAGGATCGGAATGGTCCAGCAGGTTCGCAATCTGGTCCGACTTGGTTTTTAACTCCAGCACGGCGTTCGACTGTTGGTTGAAAAAGGGAAGCAGGTAGGCTGTGTAGGGGACGATGGCATCCAGAGCCAGGCTGTCTGTCAATTCCCCTGTCCCGACCCGAAATTTGCGATCCGGATATTGTGTGAACACTTCTTCCAACTCGCCAAGCAGGTCTTCAACATTAACATAGGCCACCTGCATGGGGTTGTTCCCTAAAAAATCCTGCAGGAAACAATAAGAGCAATCATAGATGCAGTTTTTCGACAAGTTCACAACATAATAATTGCAACACACCATACCCGGGCTGACACCCGGACACTTCTTCAGGAAGGAACCTTTAAAACGGCATAACGCCAAACGTTTTTTCCCTTCTCCAAACACATCGTATTGTGAGGACCTCATCTGTTCCGTGAGCGTGGAAATATCCCGAAACTCCTGCTGGGGAACTTCGGGAAGTCTGGATATGACCTCCTGCGCCAGGGAGTACTCCTTAATGCCTTCTTCCAGGAAAAGAATTCCAGGTTGGTAGTCTGTGAGGATGGGGCTAGGACTTGTTGTATTATTTGACATTATTTTATACAATGGAGGGGATTTTAGAGGGTGCCCCGGTTTTTTCTGCTTTCATAATTTCTTTATGGAGGCCTTTTTTATGAACCCCTTCTTGTTTTGAATAGCCACTGTATCATTTAACTGAAGGAAAGAAAATGGACTTCCCCACCTCCTCGCTTCATAACCAGCACATCCAAAAGAAAAATAAATTTCCTTTTCGATTCGGATTTGTCATCCTCTTCATCATTTCGGTGGGATTGAATGTTTATCTCCTCTATTTTGATCAAAAAACGGATGTAGTTGTCGCGTCTATATCGCAGGACTCTGTCGAACCACTCCAGCCCGAGGTATATAAAAAAGAAGTTCCTCTAACTGTCAAGACGGCTGTTATCACGCCTGCGGCATTTACGGTTTCATCCGCGGGAACGGTAGAAGGCAAAACCATCCATTCCCTAAGTTTTAAAATCCGCAATTCCTTGAACTACACCGTGTGCAGGATAATAACCCGTGAAAAAGGTTGTGCCGCGCTTTCCGCGCATCTGGGGCGTCTTATGGTATGGTTCATGGATATTAAAAAGGGTATGAGAAACGGTGATTACCTGGAAGTGGTGTACCAACAATTGGAAGGTCCCGAGCAGTTTAAAATTCTCAAACTTTCCTATAAAAGCAAATTATTTGGCAAAACGTTTGAAGCATTTTATTTTGATGAGTTCGACCCGAAAAATGGCGGATATTTTGATAGAGAAGGAAAAGAGATTGCCCAGCGGATTGTCGAAGCGCAAAGTCCTATTCGGCATTATATTGAAATCACTTCCCTCCCTGGAGATTTTCGTAAGGGAATAGGGGGGCATTCCGGGACGGACTTTAAAACTGAGGTGGGGACTCCCATTTATTCGGGATTTTCTGGTAAGGTCACTCGCACCAACTGGAATATGCGGGCAAACGGTTATTGTATCGAAATTGATCACCCGAAACTGGGGATCAAAACCCTCTACCTCCATTTGAGCCGTGTCAAAGTCAAACGGGGCCAGACCATCCGGGTAGGCCAGCAGATTGCTGAATCGGGGAACACCGGAAGAACGTTTGCCCCCCATTTGCACTATGAGATCCAGAAACGGAAAAATAAAAAAATAATCTATAATCCCTTTACCTTCAAGCATCATAAAAGTTATACCCGAAAAATTCCTCGCCAGTATTACCAGTCCTTCCAAAAAACTGTTAAGCTCTATAGCTCTGTGATAAAGGAAAGCTGACCACCCAGCGTGACGCTGGACTCAAAGTGCAATAGCTTTATTTTGCTAGAAACGGGTTAACTCGGCTTAACGAGTTATTGTTGTCTGCCTTCATGCCTGGCAAGGGCAAATATAGTTTGTTAAGCCGAGAAGAACCCTTGTTC
>CATMOP010000113.1 GCA_950072225.1 uncultured Nitrospina sp. | reverse complement strand
CCCGCCACGCCACCTTCGAAAACCAGATCGCCCAACTCAATATAGAAATTGAAGAATCGCTGGGACGGTTGAATGAAGCTCGCGAAACCATTCATCAGCTGAACTCCCAAATCGGAAGCAGTGAACAAAATGTTGCCTTTAAAAAAGAACAGAAATCGGAAGCAGAAACAGACATCGAATCCGCCCTGGGGGAAATTTCTCGGATGAGAGAGGAAATTTTAGACCTGACAAACAATATCGAAAACGAAAGGCAAAGGCTTTCCACCACCTCGCAGGAAATCAACGAGCAGGAAATTGTGCTGGATCAGCGTAAAACTGAAAATGAGCAGAAGCGAGAAGCTTTACAGAAAATTCAGGAGCAAGTTCTCAACGGAGAAAAACATGTTCTCCATTTATTCCAGCAAACGGCGCAATCAAAAAATCAGCTGACCGCTCTCGAGACCCGAGTTCAGGGATTGGAAACCCGCCAGGAAAAACTTATATCGGAAAAGGAAGAAGTCCGTTCCCAAATTCAGGAAAATAAGTCGGCGCTGGAACAGGAGAAATCGGAATACCAGCAAAAGGCTGAGGAGCTTACACGTTTAAAGGAACAGCAAGAGGCATCGCGTCAAGAAACTACCCAATATTCCAAAACTCTCCAGGCTGAAAGTGACAGTCACAGCTCCAAAAAGGAAGACTATTTTCATAAAGCCTCCTTGCTGGGTTCATTGGAAAAACTGCGGAACCAGTTTGAGGGATTTCAAGAAGGCGTTAAATCCCTTATGGGCAACCAAAACGGCGAACGAATTCCGGGGATCCGGGAAGTACTGGTCGATGTTCTGCAGACTCCGGCGGAATATGAAGTGGCTATCGAAACGGCTTTGGGTGAAAAACTCCAAAGTGTTATTGTCAATTCCTATTCAGATTCAATGGAGGCCATCAGTTATCTTAAAAGTCATAATTCCGGTCGAGGCTTGTTCGTTCCTCTCAAACCGAAATCGGTTCCCTCCGCCCCCCTTCATTTGAACGGCACACAGGGAGTCGTGGGCAAAGCACTCAATTTTATTGAATGCCAGGAAGAGTACAAACCAATAATCGAGCTGCTACTGAAAAATGTTGTTATCGTTCAGGATATGGATGTGGCCCTTCACCTGCACCAGGATCCGAATTTTCATGGAACGGTAGTCACCTTGAACGGCGAAATGATTGATGCCAACGGATTCGTCACCGGAGGCTCATTGGAAAATGAATCCTCAAGCCTGCTGGCAAGAAAGCGTGAAATAGAAACGCTCAGCGATAGTGTCAACAGGCTCAAAGAGAGATTGAATGCCTCGCAGGAAAACATCGAAAAGAAAAAACAAGGCTTTGCCGAACTTGAGGCTAGCCTGAGACAACTGGACCAACAAACTCTTGCCGCAGAGATCGAAACGAACAATAAACTCAGCGATCTGGAACAATTACGTAAAGAGGCAGAGCGTCTTGCAAACAGAAGCTCCACTATAGACGGGGAAATTTCAGCCATAGACCACGAAAAAAATGAACTGGTCACGGAAAAATCCTCGCTGGACCAGGAATTGGCCTCTGCCGAGCAAAAAAGGCGTCAGGAAGAAGAACTTTTAATCCACCATCGGGAAGAACTGGAACAGAGTCGGTCCAACCTTGAGGGAATTTCATCCGAGATCAGCAGGCTAAAAGTCTTGATCGCATCACTGATCGGCCGACGGGAAAATACGCTCACGGAAATCAAACGACTGGAACTTCAGCAACAAAACGTGAAACAGCAGATTGAAAGACGCGAGGCGGACCAAATTTCAAACCAGAACAGAATCACTGAGATTGAAACCGAGATTTCAACCTTGGGAAATTCGGTCCTCAAGCTTTCCCGGGAGAAAGATCAGTGGACCGAAACGGCCGTTCAGGAAGAAGAATCACTGCGACAGAAGGAAGAGGATCAGAAAGGAATGGGGCAGGACATCCGCGAACTGTCCCGAAAAACCCAGGAGATCACCGAAACCCTCTCTCAGATAGAAATCAAGCGATCGGAAAACCGCCTGCAAATCGTCCACTTGGAAGAGCGCGCCTACGAAGACCACAACGCAACCCGGGAAGATTTGCGGTCGGCCTATGATGAAACCATCGATGAAAATAAAACCGACGAGCGGGTTAAAGAGCTCAAAGAGAAGGTAGCAAAATTAGGCGAGGTCAATCTGGCAGCGCTTTCCGATTTTGAAAAAACCAACGAGCGTTACACCTTCCTGAAAAAACAACAGGACGATCTGGCCGAGTCGATCGAGCTACTTCATTCAACAATTGAGAAAATAAACCAAACTACCAAACAACGGTTTCTCGACACCTATGAACTGGTTAACGAAAACTTCAAGGAAATTTTTGCACGGCTCTTTCAGGGGGGAAAGGCAAACCTGACCTTGACCGATGAATCCAACCCTCTCGACTCAGGAATTGAAATCACCGCCAATCCTTTGGGAAAAAGCCTGCAAAGCCTGGCCCTGATGTCCGGAGGGGAAAAAGCCCTGACCGCCATCGCTCTGATGTTCGCGGTATTCAAAGTCCGACCCAGCCCCTTCTGCCTACTGGATGAGGTAGATGCTCCGCTGGACGAGGCCAATGTGGTCCGTTTCCAGGAAATGCTCAAGGAAATGGCCGTCAACACGCAATTCATTATCATCACCCACAATCAAAAAACTATGTCTTTCGCTAACGCACTTTACGGCATAACCATGGAAGAGCAGGGTGTCTCCAAAGCAGTTTCTGTCCATTTCAACTAACCCCTTGGCAGGGGAAGCAGGTAGCAAAGGCTCGTCAAGCCGCCTATACCTCTAGTTCACCAAAAAAAGCTATTGCCAGTTGGCCCCGCGCCTAGTGGTGGTATAATCGCGGCATCTAACCTAACTCCATCATGTTATGGGCGAAGCAAAAGACATTGACGATAGCCTGGATTTCCTTCGGTATTTTGAAAAATATACCGAGAACCCCGACCTCGCTACGCTCATCCGGGAGAAGTTGAGTGTCGACAAAAAATCCCTGAATCTTTTAGGTTGCAAACTTAATGAAGAGGATTTCAAGGCCCTTGCCGGGTTCAGTCCCATCAAATCTCTTTCTTCCCTGAATCTTGACCAAATGGGTTTGGATTCGACCGGACTACAACTACTCAGCGCTTGCGACTGTTTTTGCAATCTGGAAAACCTTTCGCTAGCAAATAATAATCTCGATGACGAAGCCATATTCTTCCTTTCCAAGTGCCGAGCGTTAAACCTCCTGAAGAACTTAAATTTATCCAGCAACGAAATTGGGTCGCTGGGAGCAAAGGTTCTTTCTCTCGCAGAGGGCATGGGCAATCTAGAACGGTTGGACTTTTCCTATAACCGTTTGGAACCGCTTGGCATAAAATCGCTTGCCAATTCAAAACTTGGCCGCCAATTAACCGATATCAACCTTCGGGACACAGGAGTGGGTGATGAGGGGTTAAGGTTTTTAACACAATCTTCGCCTCTTGAAAATATCGTCTGTCTCGATCTTTCCGATAATGGTTTGACCGGCGAAGGGATGGAGGCTCTGGCGCGGTCCCGGGTTTTCCCCAATCTCAAAGTTTTGATCCTGAACAACAACCATCTTGGAGATGGTGGCGTTTATGCCATGGCCGAGTCTCCCATGTTTGAAAATCTGGAAACACTGGTCATGCACAATAACGGGTTGACGACAGACAGTGCCATTTCCCTTTCCAAATCTAAAACCATCACCCTGCTCAGGACGCTGGACCTGAATAATAACGATCTTCGCGCCGAGGGTGTGAAGGCACTGGCGGCATCCACAAATATGAAAGACATAGAAACTCTTGACCTGGGCGAGAACAAAATCGGTCCGGAGGGTGCAAAGGCCCTGGCACAATCTTCCCATTGCGCCGGGTTGAAAACTTTAAGACTGAACAACAATAACATTTCCGATCTGGGAGCTTCGGCACTGGCCCGTTCTACCACCCTGACGCAGTTGGAATCCTTACACCTGGAAAACGAAAACTGGATTCACGCACAAGGCACTAAGGCAATTGCCGAGTCCAAAAACCTGGTCAGCCTTCGTCGGCTAGTGCTCGCCCTGAATGCCATTGGCGATGAAGGTGCGGTTTTTCTGGCCAATTCCCACCAACTCTCCGGCCTGCAATTTTTAAACGTTGCAGGTAACAAGCTCAGTCCCAGAGGGGAAGATGCCCTGCAAAAATCCACAGCACTGGCTAACCTTCAAGTTCTGGAAATTGTTTGATCTAACGGTTTCCCCATTTCTGACAAATTCGTTTTAAACTCCCCTGCTCAAAGGGAAAAATACGACATAACTATATAATAGACAAACCACCCTTCTGCTGGTTGATTTTCCTGCTTTGGGTGCTATATTACATAAACGCCCAAAAGGTAAATTTAATCCCGCAGGTCCATTGTATGAACGATTTAAGGCAAGCGATCATAGATTCCCTGGATTCTTGTGCCACAGATAATACTGATATCCGGGAAACCGTTCAGAACCTCGTCGAGAATGAGGGCGAGGAAACTTATCCCATTTTGCTTAATGTATTGACCCACCTTGAATTCAGCACCCAGGACGCCAAACTGAATTGGGATAATATCCTCAAACATCAAAATCTGCTGGAATCAAAACTGGACAGACCCGTCAAGCTGATAACAGCGATGTGCGACTATTTCAGCGAGGTCTCTAAACACCTGCGTACTCCAACAATGATTGAATTGCAGGCACTGGAGGAAACCAAGAAGATTTCCCGCACTGACGGATTAACCGGACTTTTTAATCGGCGGTTCTTCGATGAAGCCTTGGAAGGGGCAATCAACCGAGCCCAAAGATATGATGGAAGCTTTACCCTCATATTTTTGATCTTGATAATTTTAAAAAATTAAATGATACCCAGGGTCACCAGGCAGGGGACCTAACCCTGAAACGAGTGGCTGAGATCATGATATTGGAAAAAAGAACCGAAGATGTTGGCCTGTAGATATGGCGGGGAAGAACTGGTCCTTATCCTTCCTGAAGCCCAGAAGATCAACGCACTGGTTATTGCTGAACGAATTCGGCAAAAACTTGAAGAAGCAGAACTGGAGTTTGAAGGGAAATCATTTGGAGTCACTTTGAGCGGCGGAGTGGCTTCTTATCCCCTGGATGCTCAGGATACAAAGTCCTTGATTCACGCGGCCGACATCGCGCTATATCAAGCAAAGGAAAACGGTAAGAACCGGATTTTCCTACATACCCTGGACAAGCGGCATTATATCAGGATAGATTTTGCGGGAGAGGTCCAGGTCACCAAAGTCGACCAGCAATCCGAACAAATCAAGGTCCAGGGGAAAAATTTCAGCAACTTCGGTTTACTTTTCGTAAGCCCTGTTTCCATTGAAATCGGTACTCAGGTACAGGTACAAATTGCAGACAAGAACATCGGCAAACCTATTACCGTAAAAGCCCAGGTTGCACGGGTAGAAAAGTTTGACTCCTATTATGATATTGGTGTTTCGTTTGTGGAAATCGATATTACGGAGGGAAACGAAATAGCACAAACCCTGGCCAAAAACCTGGGAATCCCCACCAGCTCACTCAATCAAAAAAAGAACCCGGAAAATTAAGGCCGGGTCGCGAGCAAATTAAAGGTGTTTTGCGTTTTCAATACCCGGTTTGCCAACCAGGCATGAAGCCCATAACGCCGGGCACAATATTTCTCGATCTTCAAAACCTCTAAACCTTCACCCTGCAGAATTTCGCGGACCCGGACCGGATCAATCCCCCCAAACTGTCGTTGGTAATCCGAATGGTGGTACTCATCATCCAGCACAGGAATTTTTCGCACCTTCATCTCAAACCGGTATAATTTTTCATCCAGCCAGGAAAGTATACGGTGCAGGGCAAACCTTATCGGCGATTGAATTTCCTGCTTGAGCGGCTCGAAAAACACAAGCAGCCGCTTTCCAGAAGAAAGCCTTGCGCAAATTTGCCGAAGCACCGTTTCATAATCGAAGAGATGATGCAGGATTGCTGACAAGACGATCACATCAAACTCATCTCGATTTTGTGCCAGGAATTCCTCAACATCTCCCACCACCAGGTGGGCCTGCGGTTTCAGTGTAGCGGGAATAGAGTCTTCAAACGCCTGGATCATTTCCCGCGACAAATCCAAACCGGTCAAGCGGTATCCCCGAGATAAAAAACCCAAGGAGAGATAACCGGTTCCGCAACCCAGATCCAGAATTCCAGAACCAGGCTTCAGGTTGGTGCAAACCTCGTTGACCGCCCTTTCCAGTATTGAGTTCTGAAAAAAATTTGTTTGCTCAGGATGACGGGAAAGATATAACCGGTTTTCCAAGGCATGTACCCTGCGGTTTTCTTCCAACACTTTCTCTTTAGTGGTGGGGTCTGCCATCATCGATTCCATCAGGGCACGGCCGCTTCAAAAAAGAAGCGTTTTTTCGTTTTGGATGTCTCGCACTCGTTGCAATGCGTGCAGACATCGGGGTACTCTCCTTTGTCATGCTGGGCGCGTAATCGTTCAATCTCTCTGCCCCGCCACAAGTCCTGCAC
>CATMOP010000112.1 GCA_950072225.1 uncultured Nitrospina sp. | reverse complement strand
ACCTCACGCCAGAAACCGGTCGCTTCCAGAACATTGGCCTTATCCACTGAGCAAACAGATTTGTTGCGCTTGCGAGCCACATCGAAAGCAATGCGAGCAATGCGTTCGATTTCCGGCTCGGTATAAACCAACGTGTTGAATCCCCTGCGGGTTCCATCTGCAAGCGTATCAACCCCACGTGGCTCACCGAAATATATTCCACCGGTTAATTCCCGCACCACGAGAAGATCTAACCCTTCGACCACTTCACGTTTCAGGGTAGAGGCATCCACCAAAGCCGGAAAAATACGGGCAGGGCGAAGATTGGCATAGAGCCCCAAACTGGACCTGAGGCCTAACAGAGCCCGTTCCGGTCTCAGGGAAAAGTCAATATTCTCCCATTGAGGTCCCCCGACAGCACCCAATAATACCGCATCGGCATTTCGAGCCGTCTCCAGTGACGCTTCCGGCAAAGGGTGCCCGGTCGCTTCATAGGCGGCCCCGCCCACTGGCGCCTCGCTGAGGCTTATCTTTAAACCCAGTTTGGACTCTATAATTTTGAGAATTTTCAGAGCTTCCTGAACCACTTCCGGCCCAATTCCATCACCGGGCATTACCGCAATATTGAAATTGTTCTTCATAATATCAAAAATCAAACTCCTCTTGAATCGTTGTTTCCGCCAAGTATTACAAACCGGGAAAAAAATTTCCACTAGGAAACGCAAGGCTACGCCTTGAGGAAATATTATTGCAATTTTTAAGCTCTTAACGAGAATGCAGACAGGAATGACTCGTTAAGCCGAAAACACGGTTGCTAGCCCTATACAGCTTTTTACCCCTTCGGGGCACGAAAGCTAGGGAAGAATATCACGGCTACTGGCCCCACGCCGAGTGGGGTTGTAAATATATATTTTTACATTATCATAATCTCCGACAGTCAAACTCAAACAACCTCTGGAACTCGCCAAGCCTATGATTAATGGCAAGAAAATCTGTGTTGTCATGCCGGCCTACAACGCCGAAAAAACCCTCAAAAAAACTTACGATGAAATCCCAAAGGACATTGTGGACGATGTCATTCTCACCGACGATGCCAGTCAGGATGAAACCGTCAAGCTATCCAGAGAACTGGACATCAAAACCTTTGTGCATAAGGAAAACAGGGGCTATGGAGGCAACCAGAAAACCTGTTACCAGGCGTCTCTTAAAAGTGGGGCCGACATTGTTATCATGCTGCATCCAGACTACCAATATAGCCCCAAACTTATCACACCTATGGCATTCATGATCGCGGAAGGAATTTTTGATGCCGTGATTGCTTCGAGGATTCTTGGCAACAAAGCTATGATGGGGGGAATGCCGCTCTACAAATACATTTCGAACCGTGTTTTAACTCTGGCAGAGAACCTGATCATCCAGCAAAAACTTTCCGAGTATCACTCGGGCTATCGGGCCTTCAGCCGAAAAGTTTTGGAAACAATCCCGCTACTGGAAAATTCAAACGATTTCGTGTTCGACAACCAGATGCTATGCCAGACCCTGTATTTTGGCTTTGATGTGGGGGAACTGTCTTGCCCTGCCCTGTATTTTCCGGACGCATCCTCTATCAGTTTTAGCCGAAGCGTGACTTATGGGATAGGAGTGATGCAAACCGCGATGAAATATGCTTGTGCCAAGCGGGGCATGGGCCATTTCAAAATCTTCAATCCAAACGGGAAAAAACTTTCCGGATAACCACCCAGTTCAATATTTCCTCTCCCCTCGGTTGCCTCGTATATTTTGTTTGGTCTAGGAGCATACTTTACAGGATAAATTTTCACCCAATAAATACCAATTAAATCCCAGAGAAATCACGACTTAACAATTTCTTCTCCCTAATACCACACTTTTACCAGGCAGAGACCTTCGGCCGGGGCGGTGGGGCCGGCATCACAGCGGTTGCGGGCTTCGAGAATGGTTTTCACTTGTCGGGCAGGGATTTTTTTTCGGCCTACATACACCAGAGTTCCTATAAAATTACGCACCATATGTTTGAGGAACCCCTTACCTTCAAATTCAAATTGCAGGAAACCGTCCTGTTTGAAAATTTCAACGCGATCCATCGTCCGCACAGGTGATTTCGCATTGCAGTTACCCGCGCGGAAAGAGGTGAAGTCGTGCTCCCCTTGCAGATATTTAGCGGCACGTCGCATGGCCGCAATATCCAACTTATGGGGAATGAACCAGGAACGACGGAAATTGAGTGCCGAAGGATAACCCCTGTTTAATATAGTGTACCGGTAAAGTTTGAGTTTAACTGAACCCCGGGCATTGAATGACATGGGGACTTTACGTACTTCTTTGATGGTGATGTCGTGTGGGAGGAGGCTGTTTATAGCAAGCTGGAATTCGCCAGGTTTCATTTTGGATTCGGTAATAAAATGGGCGGGCATCGCTTCGGCATGTACACCGGCATCGGTTCGACCAGAACTTAAAACGGATGTTTTGGTGTTGGTAATTTGGCTCAGGGCTTTTTCCAGAACCTCCTGGATTGTGATTCCATTTTTTTGCACCTGCCAACCATGGTAGGCAGTGCCTTCATACTCTAGCATAAGAAGGTATTTTTTTTTCATTCCATGCAAAATGAAAAACGCGCTGAACCTTCCAACGCGTGTTTTCCTCTTTTTTTAGGCCCGCCTTCAAACTACACGGGACCGTTCACACTTATATGCGAACATTTAAATTTGTTTTACTCAACTTTTTAGGTGGACTCTCAGCTCCTATAAACCACCTCCTTGCAAAGGTTGGTCTCAAATCCCTTACTGAAACAATATACTCCCCCAGCCTCGTTTCGCAACAATTATAAGAAGGTCTTTATTTATTCGGCAGTTTTCTCTAAAGCAACTCGTGGCCCTTATTTTATAAGGGCCACTCATGGCCAAAAGGAATTTTTAGAGAAACCCCAAAATTATTTTATATTAATATTTTTAATTACTTATAAAAAAATACCTTAGAAAATGGTTTAACTGTTGCCAGGAGCAAATCATCCTGCGTCCGGGTGATTCCTACATAAATCATGTTACGGCTCTCCTCCCTTCTAATGGGATAGTTTTGCTCATCAGGTTCTATCAAAGCGACGGAATCGAATTCCAGACCTTTGACCTGATGGATATTTGTCACCATGATACCGGGCTCAAAAGAAAATTGGTCACGGTGCCCCAGACGAACTTCTCCGGGCAGATACTCTTTCAGCTCTTCCTTTAATTCCATTGCCTGTTTCGGATAGCGGCAAATGAGCGCAATGAGTTTAAAGGGGTCAGCCTTAACCAGGCGGTGTGTCCAATTCACCAGTTTTTCCAACAGGCTATCTTTGTCCTCGGCCTTGTACCATTCCGGATCTGAGCCTGCCCTGCCCTCAACCTTTTTCGGGTCTCCTGCCACCTTGTGCGCTAATGTCATGATAGGAACCGTGCAACGAAAAGATACCTCGAGGCGAATAATGGAATCATCTTCCATTCCAAGGTTTTCCACTACCTTATTCCAGCCAATGAACTTTCTCGCCGACAGGATTTTCTGGGCCACATCGCCAACAATGGTTATCTGGCGCTTATCGCTGACCGCAGACATCATGATGGCAAATTCAACCGGGCCAAAATCCTGGGCCTCATCAATTACCAAATGGTCTAGAGAAGCCACACCCCCTGTCCCATCCGGCAGTCCCCCATTTTTAAGTTGAATAAGTCGCAGAACCAGGGACATGTCAAAATAATCCAGATTATTCTTCGCCCTATTTTTTTCCGTCAGCCTTTTCAGGTAATCCAGATGAGAATCAAGTTTAGGATTAGGTGAAAGATAGTTTTTCATATGCCCGGAGTCAGACAACAGGTTGTAAATGTCCTGAACATAATCTTCCATGGCGAGGCTTTTATGTTCCAGGAACTCCAGGAATTTATCCTTGTCATATTTCGGCAGGTTAGACTCTTTGACGTCATGAATGAAATCCTTGAGGCGGGGCAATACCGCTGTATTACCAGCCTTCTTCCATGACTTTAAAAGTCCGGGCCATTTATCAAACTCCTTCTCCATTTCAGCACCCAAAGCGCGGTTTTGTTTTTTCACCCAACCTTCAAGAGCCTTCAAAATTTCTTCGGAAAATTTTATTTCCTCAACAAATGAGGGCACATTGAGGAACTTGAAAAAAGGGCGCCCGTGAACCGCTTTGCGAATAATGGACAATGCCCAACCATTGAAAGTTGAGGTTTCCACTCCCTCAATGCCCATTGAGGGCAAGGTAGCGCAAACATAAATCTGCAGAGACTTGTTCATGACCACCACCCGGGTATTTTTCGCCTGGGCAAATGAATTTTCTTCATGCAGAAGCCAGGCCAGCCGGTGCAAGGCCACCGTGGTTTTACCGGACCCCGCTGACCCCTGAATAATGACAGGCCGTTTCGGATCGCTGGTAATCAGTTCAAATTGATCCTTGGTGATTAAGGAAAGAATACTCGGCAGGCGTTTTTCTTTTGACCCTATGCCTCTAGAGCGGTGCGCGGCAATTGCATCTTCAACATCGAGTTTTTTCCAACCCACTTCGTTTTTTCGAAACATCCCTTCGGGAGCATCGATCTGCACCAACTGACCATTTTCAACTCGGTAGGACCGGCGTAATTGTATGCGACCGGCACGCTCCCTTTGGTTGATAACCTCGTAGAACTCTTCTTCCTGCTTGTAATTGAAATACAACGACGCAATGGGACCGTTTCGCCAATCCACAATACCCGCTTCGATATTGCTTTTTTTTCCGATCAGGAAAGACACTTCGCTTCCGTCATCCTCCTTCGTGCAAACCCTGCCGAAATAAGGTTCCTGAATCAGCTCATACAGAACCTTGTCACTGTTTTTCCGGATATCCAAAATGCGGTGGGCCACGGCCTCATCCGAGACCAGAGGTTGCCTTTCTTCATGGTTCCATTCATTGACTACCTGACGAGTCAACTCGCGGGCCGCTGCGTTAGCACTGATTTTCGCCGCCTGGACCTGAGGAAGCTGTTGGCATAACGACTGCAACGTGCTTTCGAGAAGCCGCTCTTCCTCTGCAATAAATTGTTTGTCTTCTTCCGTCAACAACATGGTCTGCCTTCCCAAAATTCAAAACCCACTGCATGACTGCATGCATGATGGCTAAACTTGTTAAGATAAATGAGACAAACCTCGGGGGTCAACCTAAAACCACCAAATCGTGCAAGAAATATCTGACTCACCCAAGGTTTTCTGCCGGATGACGCAAGAAAACCTTTAAAACGTAAGGTTTTTACTTTATGATGATTCCTCTAAACCCAACAATATTTAAGTCCCTTATAGGAAATATTTTAGGAGTTTTGCATGAAAACTTATGAGGATCTGGTAGGAGATGGCGGATCCGACATTGTCGGTCAGGTAGCCCAATTAGGGGAAAAACTCCGATTTCGTCTCGATAAAATTAAATACAAAATCGCTCTTATGAGCGGTAAAGGCGGTGTCGGCAAAAGTTCCATCACGGCCAACATTGCTTCCTGCCTTGCCGACCGGGGCAATCGGGTCGGAATTCTTGATGCCGACCTGAACGGACCCAGCATCGCCCATCTTTTAGGGGTCGGAAACGACGTAAAACTTGACATGAAAGAAGATGGCCTGGAACCGGGTATCGGTTATCAGGGAATCCGTATCATGTCGATGGATATGCTTTTGAAATCAGCCGACACACCGGTGATGTGGACCGATGAAGACGACGCCACGGCGTCCTGGGTCAGTATCATGGAGTCCACCGCCACCCGTGAACTAATGGCAGATACCAACTGGGGCGAACTGGACTACCTTCTCATCGACATGCCACCGGGGAGTGACCGCATTGACAACATCCGTTCTTTGATTCCAGAACTGGCTGGAGTGGTTGAGATCACCATCCCTTCACCACTTTCCCAGCATATTGTGACCAAATCGATCACCAAGAACAATAAAATGGGAGTGCCTATTATTGGATTGATCGAGAACATGGCAACCTACATCTGCCCGCATTGCGAAAAAGAAGGCAAGTTGTTTGAAGGAGAAGACGTGCACAAACTAACCGAAAGAAAAGAGATCCCCTATATTGGAAAGATTCCGTTTGACACCCGTGTGTCGCAAACCAGCCAATCGGGAAGCCTTTTTTATACTGAGTTCAAAGATTCTGTCACCGGCAAAGCCATTGCTGAAGCCGTAGACAATATCGAAAAATTTATCACCAAATAGCCCGAACAGGAGGCGTAATGAAATTTCTTTGTATCCCTTGTGACGTCAAGATGGAAGTGCAGGTTGATGGCATCATGCCGGAAGAAAAGACCAATCTTGTCATGAAATTTAAATGTAAAAAATGCGGTCACAGCATCGCAATGCTCACCAATAAATTTGAAACTGAATTTGTCAGCAAACTGGGTGTTGAGTTGGGAGGGCAGTCTGATGTCGGCAGTGCCCCGATGGCAACAGTTAGTTCCTCTTTGGCCCAGGCCAAGGAAGAACTGAAGAAATCTAACCCGGAAGACGACCTCATCTGGACCGAAGAGGCTCTGAAAAGAATCCAACGGGTTCCCTTTTTTGTGCGCGGCATGGCAAGAAAAACGGTTAT
>CATMOP010000111.1 GCA_950072225.1 uncultured Nitrospina sp. | reverse complement strand
TCTGGAAAATATCAGGAGATATTGATGCTCAGGGAGACAAGGATGCCATCATGAACTTTCTTCAGTCCATTCAATTTTCCAGGGTCCAGGAGTTTGTGGATGAAAATCCCGACTCGCTGGAACCTTATGGGCTGAATCCGCCGAAACTGAAACTAATTTTAGAAAGTGAAAAAGACAAAATCCACACCCTTGCCCTCGGTAATACGAAAGAGGGAAAAGGCTATTTCGGAAAAATCAACGATGCCAAAAATATCGTACTGGTAGATACCAGACTGTTTGATACACTTTCCCAAAAAACCGTAGAGTTTCTTGACAAAACATTGATAGCGTTTGAGGAAAATGAAATTCTTGCATTATCTCTGCGATCCGAAAACGAAACCATACATCTGGTCCGTGGGATAAATAATAATTGGGACATCCAGAGCCCGATAAAAACAACCGCCGACCTGTCCACCCTTAACAGTCTGCTCTTTGATCTCAAGGAAGCCAAGATTACAGAGTTCATAAAAATCTCCCTTGACATCCCCAAAACATTTGGTCTGGACACCCCCCGAAAATCTTTTGGCCTGAAAATGAAAGACGGAAAAACCTGGACCCTGCAATTCGGTAATCAAACCAGCAATGGTAAGCAGATATTCGCCAACCGAACCGGCGAATCAACCGTATTTTCAATTTCCAAAGAAGTGGTCAATAAATTGTTTCGTAACCTTCACGATTTAAGAAATAAAAAACTGCTGGATTTTGAAAGCGAAGAAGTTAATAAAATTTTAATCAAAACTTCTGACAAACTTTTTGAGTTAAAGAAAAAAGGGTCGGAATGGCGCCTTGAAGAACCTGAAAAAATAAAGACCAAACATATCGGCCACGATCTGATTTGGACCCTGAAAGGGTTGGAATTTAATTCTATTGTCACCCCACCCCTGCCTGAGAATCTTGCAGGGTTGGATGTCCCCTTGTTCACCATCAGCCTTTGGAAGAATGAACTGGAAGAGGTTGCCGCCTTAAAGGTCGGGAAACTTTTTGACCAAGAGCAGGAATATATCGTTCAAACCGGAAACCAACAATATCGAGTTAAGAATAAATTCCTCGAGGCCATCCCTATCGAACTAGAAAAATTCATGCCTCAATAGGCATTTAAAAAACTATAGGAATTATAAAAAGCTAGTTTTAAGGGCCCCACGTTATATGGTATATATTACTTTCTATACTATACATTATATAGTGGACAAAGGATTAAACTAAAAAAAAAAGGTTTTTTCACCCCCATAAACCTATATATAAAAAGGACTTAAAAGTTTTTTCGCAATTTTTTTCAAATTAGCCCTTGACATGTACTATATGTAGTGGTACTTTCTTCAAAGCATACAATATAAAGGAATTATGTCTTATGTTCAAGTGCAATAAAAAGTACTTGTTCAGGTTTTGGGAGAAAGAATTAATTGAGAGCAGTTACAAATCTTCCAACGGCGGGTTACTAGAAATGCGGGTTCCATAAAAATGAATGCGATACATCCCGAATTCGATTTGTTAAAAGCAACCAGTGGGATGCGTGCCAGTCTCAAACCCCTTCCCAAACCCCCAAATGTTTTGAGCGCCAGCCGAATCCTCCGTTTAATATCGGCAGATGATATCCGTCCAATTGGCGTTGAATGGAACCTCTTTTTAACGTTGGGTTTAGCCCGACACAATAGTAACCCGCCCCCTTTCTTTAAAAGGATACGCCCCGCCTTTTCGGGAGTTTATAGGTATTGCTAGTATTTGCCTCCATGTCAAGGACGGTTAATTAAAGGATTCACTTTAAGATTTTATTCGGGAAAGGTGGGGCGTTAACCCTCTTTCCCGTTTTTAATGAGCAATATCTTTTTACCCCTGCGGAGCACGAAGCTTAGGAAAAATATCACGTATCTAGCAACCGCACTCTCGGCTCAATAGCTCCTTGCTATCTGCCTCCACGGCGAGTGGACCGAATAAATAGAGACCCCCTCGAATTATTTTTTATCGCTTTCCCCCTCCCGCTTGTTTATAATCCTCTCCAATAACCAATTATGGAAAATATTGTGAGCAAAACCTCCATAGATTCATCTAAGGTTCCCTGCAAGGGTAATTATCTTCCTCAATATGCACATAGGGGCGATGCCGGAGCCGATTTAAGAGCTGTGGAAACCCGGATAATTGCGCCTCGGGGCCGGGAACTGGTTGCCACCGGAATTCACCTGGAACTTCCTGAAGGGTACGCCGGTTTGATCTGGCCCCGCAGTGGACCGGCAGTTAAACTAGGGCTCGATTGTGGAGCTGGAGTGATTGACTCGCATTATCGAGGCGAGATAAAAGTCCTTCTCTTCAACCATTCCGATGAGGAAATCCATATTCAATCCGGAGACCGTATCGCCCAGTTGATCATTCAAAAAGTAGAGACGGTCAAGTTTATATTCAGCGACCAATTAAGTGAAACCGCCCGCAATACTGCGGGTTTTGGATCAACGGGAGACCTTCCTGTTGCAAATTCTAGTCAATAATACCTGCCTTCAACTGGAACAAGGCGATATCACCGATAGCACAGCCGATGCCATCGTCAATGCTGCAAATTCAGACCTGATTCTTGGTGCAGGAGTGGCTGGGGCGATCCGTCGTAAAGGGGGACCGTCCATTCAGGAAGAATGCAACCGCATCGGGTCTTGCCCTGTGGGCAATGCAGTAATCACCTCAGCAGGTAATCTACAAGCACGTTTTGTCATCCATGCTGTCGGCCCCAGGTGGGGGGAAGGCCATGAAGTCGAAAAACTAAAAAATGCCGCAAGCAATAGTCTGCAACGCGCGGAAGAAAAAGAACTAAAGTCTATCGCCTTTCCGGCAATCGGCACTGGCATATTTGGGTTCCCTCAAAAGCTTGCGGCAAAAACCCTCCTTACCGCCGTTTGGCAATATCTTTCCCGGAAAAGCGGAATTAAGACCGTGACATTTATCCTTTTCGACATAGAAAGCTTCAATGTTTTCAAAGACCAATTGAGTATTCTTGAAAAGGGGGGAATCTGATTCCCCCCATGGCCGAGAATTCAGATATAATAGAGGAAGTATTTTCAAAACATTAATTTTGTGAGCACCGCATGGGATTTTTAGCTTGGATACAAAAACAATTTGGGATTCCTGTGGCTGTGGAAAAAGAAAAAAGTCAGGTTTCCGCTCCCACAATTGAAGGGCAATTCAAGGTACTCCGCATACAACCAACCCCCAACCCAGACGCCTTCCAGTTTATCTTAAATGGCAGAGTCATTGAGGCAGGCACGAAAACGTTCGATTCTCCGGATGATTCCGGGGATGACCCAATGGCCAAAGCCTTATTTGATATTTTTGGAATACAAAGTGTTTATGTAAAAGAAAACTTTGTCACCATTACCAAGTCTAATGTCGTGGGGTGGCACACGATCATGGAAAAAATTGGCGGCACTATAGAAGCGCATCTGAAATTTTATGAAAAAGATGATGAAGCGGGAGAAGATAAAGACATTCATCCAGTATTGGAAAACTTCAATAAGGAAGATTTTTTCGATTACAACGATGAACGAAAAACCGAGGTGATCAACGCCCTGCTGGATATTGCCATTCGACCTGCTTTAGCGAATGATGGCGGGGGCATCAATCTTTTGTCTGTGGAAGACAAGACCATCAAAGTGCACTATCAGGGGGCTTGCGGCAGTTGCCCCAGTTCAACCACCGGAACCCTGCAATACATAGAACAATTCCTCAAAGAAGCCATTCATCCTGATCTCGAAGTTCAGGCAAACTGACCCCGGTACCCACTAGGCGTGGAGCCAATGCGCAATAGCTTTTTACTGCGTTCAAAAGGTTATCTCGGCACAACCAGCCATTGCTCATTTCCTCCAGACGTAGCCTTGTTGCTATTTGCAACCAGCGGCTCGCCGGCGCTTAGTGGTGAACAGATAGTCGAGAGCACTTTTCGGGTCGGGAACCATCGCATACATATCAAGAATATTGGGTTTGGCAAATTTTAAATCCACCATCTCCTCAAATATCGCACGCAGTCCTTCATAAAAACCCTGTGTATTGATAAAAACCAGGGGCTTGTCGGTAAGATGTAATTGCCGCATGGAAAGGATTTCCATTGCTTCTTCAAAGGTGCCGATACCGCCAGGCAAGACGATGAATGCATCTGACCGTTGGTCCATTACTGCTTTCCGTTCACGCATATCCCGGGTAACGATCAACTCATCGGCCTTGGAATATACAATATCCTTGGCCGTAAAAAATTCCGGCAGGACACCGATCACCCTTCCCTTCTCCTCATGCGCTCCACGAGCCACGCAGCCCATCAACCCAATCGAAGCCCCTCCAAAAACCAGCTCAATCCCCTTCTTGCCCAGTTCGCGTCCAAGTTCCCAAGCGGTATGTTTGAACAATTCATCGACCGATTGACTGGATGCACAAAAAACACAAACAGATTGAATATTATTCATAGCGAGTCCTGCACAACAATCCCATGATAAATTTTCCTCTTTAACAGAATTAACGAAATTCTTTAGCCTGATAGCGAAGAAGAGTGATTTCCTGAATCTGTTCAAAATAATTTCCACCCAACGGCAAAACCATATCTTCTTTAGCCCTGAAGTAGAAAAAATTTTTCTGCACCCTTCTTGGTTCAATAATTCGAGAGTCGAGTTTAAACCATAAAATTTTTCCAGAAACCCGGTTGCCATTCCGGCTCATTTCAATAACGATGTGGCAACCTTCTACAGAAGTCAAATGGATTGATGAAGTTCCATCTTGAGTTAGAAACTTTTTAACGTTTCCGGATTTTTTTTCAAACATATAAACCAAGGGGTAAACTCGGCCCACCAAAATTGGCGGAAGGATTTCTGGCGGAGGAAGAAATTTTGATGAAACAAGTGGGCTGGGGTAATAAATAAGTATATTCCCATTTGTAATATTAGGAGAAATTTCATAGGAGGTATGTTCTGGAAGAGTCCAAATCTTCTTAGCGCTTAAAAAGCTCAATGCGTTATTTCCAAGATAATCGATTTTATAATACCAGTCTTGAGGATGAATTTGTTCTCCCAGCCGATAAAGAGCATAATAATTGCCTAACCACCACACCCTGTCCTTTTCAGTGAATAACTCCTTCACCCTCCTAACAATTTTAGAAGAAGTTTCTTTTTGATAAAGATCACCCCTCAGCGATTTGATCTCGCCAGCTAAACTCATAACCGGCAAGACAAGAAGCGCGAAAAAAAACAACGGCTCTCAAAGCTGGAAAATAGCTTTTACCCGCCAGAATTATTTGCACCCAATTATAAATATTCTGCACCGCATAAAGACTGAAGTAATAACAGGCAGGCATGACTGGAAAAAGGTAACGAACCTGGTAATCCCAATTGACAAAAGTAATAAATGCCAAACATCCCACAAACCAGCTCCAGACAACCATGCTCTTCCATTCTTTATGCTTGAGACATAAATACAACCCCAAAATCATCAAAATAAACCGTGGCAAAGTCATCTGAATTTCCAGGAAAGAAAAATTTGCCATAAAATCAAATTGAAAATCGGCTCTGCCACTGTATTCAATTCGCCGAAAAAATGGACTGTAGGCCATAGTTAAATTTTTCCAGGTCCAGCCATATTTAGGAGCAAAAGATATCAGGCAGGCGAGGAAATAAATTCCTGTAGACAATAATGGGACTAAATATATGAACCTGCTTTGGAATACATTTGACCAGCTCATTTTTTTACGATCTTTCAAAACCAGTATCTCCGCCAAGCTGAGTATCAACGGAACAACAACAAGGCTGTATTTCATGGCCATGCCTAATCCTATCCACAAACAAATCCATAAAAGGTTTTTTAGGTTGGGACTTTTGCGATACCCGAAATAGAATTGCATTGCCAGCACCAATAGCAAAGAACAGGGCAAATCCACCATCGGCTCAAAAGAATAAACCAGAAAACCAGGCTGAATCATCAGCAACAAAGCCCCCAAGGCCGCTAATTCGCAGATCAATAGTAGTTTCAGGATTAAATAACTTGATGCTATAAACGAAAAAGAGAATATCAGGGCAAAAAAATGCGCCAGCGTTAATATATCCTTAGGGGATACTCCTAAATGTTGTAAAGCGGTTATGGGAGTTAAAATAAACGGGTATAAAGGAGGACGTGTATTGAATTCAGGCTCCTCAAAATATGGGAAGCCAGCATTATAATTAGCCATTGCCAAATAAGAAAAACTGTCGTAATCGCTGATTTCCTATTCATGATGAAAACCATCATGAATAGGAAAAGTCCCGCAAAGGTCAGCTTGAATAACATTAAAATAGGTTTATTCATAACGACCCCAATCCATTTATTAGATATCCAGCGGATAGTAAAAATAATTTCACCTTTTCCGCAAACATTAAACCTATTTGCTTAATATATTTATTAACAATTTCATCCAGGTAGGGCAAATAAGAGTTGTTAAATGTAAGGTAAGCGGACGGAAATGCATTCGGCCCCGGACCGAAGAAAATGGATGGCCTATAGAAGAGGCGACCATGGCCTGAAGGGCATGACGAAGGGATCGTTTTGTTTGGGGTTAATTTCCCCCATCCGCTGAATAAAGGCTTC
>CATMOP010000110.1 GCA_950072225.1 uncultured Nitrospina sp. | reverse complement strand
TTGGGATCTGTTTTGGGATTGACCAATAACAGCTTGACGGCGCGGCCTTTTTTGTCTAGACCCTGAAAGACCAGAATGACATCTTCCCCCAACTGGGCATTGAGAGCGAAACCCTCTTTCTGATAACTTTTCTGGGACAAATGGTTGCGCAACTGGTTGGCAGTGGCAATCACGTTTTCAGCATCTGGTTTGGGGGTGGCTGGTTTACCCCAAATGACATTGACATGTATCAGGCGTCTGGATTTATGGCCCAGAATATAAAAAACTTTTGCCGGGCCGCTTTGGGGCAGTAGCTTATCAACATCGATTCCCAAACTAACGGTTTTTTAGTTGGGGTGCTCAAAGCGGGAAACTTTCTTGCGATGGATTTTAAAATCTTTAAATATCGCTTTCAACACATCGCGCTCCTTCATTCCGAATTGAGCGGAACGAAATCCCTCGATATTCGCCCACTTTTGCGATGCTCCTTCATCCCCAACCTTGGCCCGAGCCATCCCTGATAAAAGGACAAGGCAGAAACAAATAGAAAAAAATAGTAGAACGGGTTGTTTTTTACCAGACATCATCATATTTTCCGTTTCAATGGATCATAGTTGATAAAATTTTTTATCGTACCGTTTTAAACCGGGGCACGCAACTTGATGACATCCTCTTAAGGGTGTCTCTATAGACGGCCATGATCGGGATGCTATTTAATTAACACCAATTAACCCACCGGCCCGGTATCGCAACATTACAGGAGGGACAACAGTCACCTTTTAAATGAACAGACAATACTCGAAATCCCATTCTTTCGACCAGAAGTTCCCGACAATGCGGACAATAGGTGTTCTCGGTGTTTTTCACCTGTCCTGGCAAATTACCGGCGTAAACAAATTGGAGTCCGGCTTTCTTTCCATGCCGGGTGGCCCGCAAAAGGGTATCCCCCGGGGTGCGTTCCCGATCCTGCATTTTATAATCTGGGTGATAGGCCGTCACATGCCATGGGATAGTAGAAGATACTCCTGCTATGAACTCGGCGATTTCAGCCATTTCGTTATCGGAGTCATTGTAATCAGGGATCAACAGGGTAACCAGTTCCAGCCATATTCCCATGTCATACACGGTTTGAATGGTTTCCAGCACTGCTGAAAGACTACCTCCCAGACGACGATATTCCTTCTCTGAAAAACTTTTCAAATCTATTTTGAACAAGTCAACCCACGGACGCAGGTATTCCAGCACTTCAGGCGTTCCATGTCCGTTGGAAACATAGGCAGTGCCGAGTCCCTTCACCTTTGCTTCCTGAAATACTTCTACTGCCCATTCGCTGGTGATCAACGGCTCGTTATAAGTAGAGACCACCACCTTCGATCCATGCTGGAGGGCTTGGTCGCAAATTTCTCCGGCAGTAATGGGAATAGCACGAACAGTTGAAGCCTCGTTTTTCAAGCTTTGCGAGGTAAACCAGTTTTGGCAATAGGCGCAACGAAAATCGCAACCGAGCATACCGAAGCTCATAGCACGACTACCCGGAAGCGCGTGGAAAAAAGGTTTCTTTTCGATAGGATCGTTTTGCAGGCCTGCTGAATAACGAAAAGGCACCATCAAAGTGCCTTCGGAATTGAACCGCACTTTGCAAACCCCCCTCTGGCCCGGTCTCAGCTTACATAAATGTCCACAGGCAGTGCAAAGCAGTTTTCCCCCGTCAAGCTCCTTGACTAAGTCGCCCGGGCGGGTCAGAGAATCGAGAGTATGCGGTATTGTTTTGGAAGGCATGGTCCCTCCGGACTATTCGGTACTGACCCCGTCAAATTTTTTATCCAGTGCGCCGACAAGAGTATGCCAAGCCAGACTGGCGCATTTAGTGCGTGACGGAAATTCACGAATTCCCATGAACAGGGTCAGTTTTCCCAGGTGATGTTCTTCCTTTTCCGGATCCATCTCTCCCAGAATCATTTTGTGAAATTCATCCTTGATTTGCCGAGCTTCATCCACCGACTTGCCTTTCAGAAAGGTAGTCATCATAGAAGTACTGGCTTTTGAAATCGCGCACCCAGAACCTTGAAAACTGACTTCATCAATCTTTCCCGCCTCCTCATCAACATTCAGGTAGACGGTGATATCGTCTCCACAAAGCGGATTTATACCGTGGCAGGAATGGCTTGCATTTTCTATCGCATGGAAGTTTCTTGGTTTGCGGTTATGGTCAAGAATGACCTGCTGGTAAAGTTCGTTATTGTAAGACATGAGATCTTTATAAAACTAAAAGAAAGTTCAATTATATCACGAAAAAATTCGGATGCATTTTTGTACGCTCTCAGCCAGCGCATCCAACTCTTCCGGTTTATTATAAAAAGCCATCGATGCCCGGGTTGTGGCCGGTACCCCATAGCGGATCATGGTTGGCTGAGCACAATGATGCCCACCCCGGCAGGCGATTCCGTCCTGGTCCAGAAAGTGAACCATATCATGAGGATGCGCGGAATCGCTAAAAAAGGAAATGATACTTGCCTTACGGCGAGCGTTTCCAATAATTCGCACCCCTTCAATCTCTTTAAATAACCGGGTGCCGTATTCAAGGAGAGAGTTTTCGTAATCGGCAATTTTATCCATACCGATTTCATTGAGATAGTCAATGGCCGCACCCAGCCCCATCACCTGTGTTATGGGCGGCGTTCCTGCTTCAAAGCGGGCTGGGGGCTTGGCGTAGGTGGTTTTTTCCAGCGTCACCTGCATAATCATGTCCCCGCCGGTCACGTAAGGCGGCATTTCCTCCCACAGCTCCATCTTGCCATAGACCCCACCAATGCCACTGGGACCATACATCTTGTGGCCGGAAAAAGTATAAAAATCGCAATCAATATCCCGCACATCCAATTTTATATGTGGCGTGCTTTGGGCTCCGTCTATCAACACCCGGGCTCCCACAGCATGGGCTTTTTGGGTAATTTCCTTAATCGGGTTGATCGTTCCCAGCGCGTTGGAAACATGATTGACTGCAACCATGCGGGTTTTGGGCGAAAGAAGTTTTTCGTATTCTTCCATCACCAGTTCGCCGTCATCATCAACGGGAATGACCTTGAGCTTGGCCCCCCGCTCTTCGCAAAGTACTTGCCAGGGAACTATGTTGGCGTGATGTTCAATATTTGAGATAACAATTTCATCGCCTTCATTGACAAACCGCTTACCAAAACTATGAGCCACCAGGTTGATGGCCTGGGTAGTTCCGCTGGTAAAAACTATTTCCCCCTTCTTTTCTGCGCCCATAAAATCGGCCACCTTCTGGCGCACCTCTTCATATAACTGGGTAGCATGTTCGCTCAATTTATAAGTCCCGCGCCGGACGGTGCCATATTTTTCCGCGTCAAAATTACGGACTCGTTCTATAACCGAGATCGGCTTGTGGGTCGTTGCGGCATTATCCAGGTAGATCAGGGGTTTCCCCCGGACAGACTGGGAGAGGATCGGAAAATCCTTGCGTATTTTTTCTACATCCAAAACATTTCCTGCAACACCGGTATCAGACATTAGTAGCCTCCAGTTTCTTAAGAAGTGTACCATTCAGTTCTTCCACCACTTCAGGAAACTCAATGGTCTGGATAATGCTTTGGGCGAAGCTCCGGGTGAGAAGCTCTTTCGACGACTTGGCAGACAGGCCGCGCGTTTGCAGGTAAAACCATTGATCCTCATCAATTTGGCCGATGGTCACACCGTGCGTACATTTAACATCATCGGCAAAAATCATCAGGTTGGGTTTATTATTCGCATGGCAATCATTGGAAAGCATGAGATTGTTGATCAACTGGTCGGAGTTGGTCAATTGCGCACCCTCGTTGACGATCACGGTTCCATCGAAACTGGAACGGGCATGCCCGTTAACGACATTCTTAAAATGCTGATGGCTGATACATTGGGGCGCTTCGTGATGGATGCGGATAAAATTATGAACCTGCTCCTTACCATCCAGCACACTGACTCCGTTTAACCTCAACTCAGAGCCTTCTTCCTTGAGCCAGACCTCATAATGATGGCGGGCCAACTGGGTTCCGGAAGAAGCGTTTGAGGAATAGAATCTGGCATTTCTATTTAAGTGAACACGGGTTTTTGAAAAATGCCAGGAATCAAAAGAATCTACCTGAACCTGTGTGAAGGAAACCCCGGCACCTTCCGCCAACAACCAGTCTTGAACCGAATTGATGAAATAACCGCCTTCAGTACCCACAAATTTTTCGATCACTTTGACTTCCGCTAATTTCCCCAATTGCCAAACCAGCCGGGGAGCATGCATGGCCGGTCCGACGCTTCTGCCAGTAGAAACAAAAAGGACTTGAACGGTGCCAGAGATTTGTGTGTTATCGTCTACCTTGAAAACCAGTCCTTCACTGCAAAACGCTGTACTGAGAGCGGCAAATACATCGTTTTCATTCTCTGCCGTTTTGGACAAATAATCTTTCAGCTCCTGATCAGCCTCTGACAAAGACACCAGATTGGCACTCACTCCTTCAAACCGTGACAAGCCGCGGTTGAAGACCCCATCAACAAACACCAGGCATTGGCGTTCACAGTCCGGATAAATATGGCCGGCAACAAAATCTTCAGAGACGTTTACACCACCATCGGGAAGACTAAAGGAAGTTGCCACCAGTCCCTTTATGTTCACAAAAGTGTACATTTCATGCTTTGAATGGGGAAACCCGAGCAACTCAAACCGGTTCAACGCGGCTTCCTGGAGCTCCACAAGGGCAGGACGTCCTTGTTCTAAAAGTTTTTTATGTAAATCCAGAAACGCCGACTCAGCACTGGATTCAACGAGTGTATCCGACATACTTTCTCCTCAATTCTCAGCCGTCACCCAGTCATATCCCTGGGCTTCGAGTTCATGCGCCAGCGCCTTATCTCCTGACTTAACGATTAGCCCATTATGCATAACATGAACAAAGTCGGGTTTTATATAATCCAGTAAACGCTGATAATGCGTAATGAGAATAAGTGCGTTATTCTCGTTGCGCAAGCTGTTTACACCTTCCGCAACGATTCTCAGGGCATCGATATCGAGCCCGGAATCAGTTTCATCCAAGATGGCAAGTTTGGGTTCAAGAATCGCCATCTGCAAAATTTCATTTTTCTTTTTCTCTCCTCCGGAAAAACCATCATTGAGGCTTCTTTCCTTGTACTTGTTTTCCATTTTAAGCATTTTCATTTTTTCAGAAAGGAGTTCATCAAAATCCAAGGGGTCCATTTCTTCCTCACCGGCACAGACTCTTCGAGCATTAAAAGCCATACGCAAAAACTCGGCGTTGTTCACTCCCGGCACCTCCACCGGATACTGGAAACCCATAAAAATTCCAGACAGGGACCGTTCTTCCGCATCCATGTCAAAAAGGTTTTTTCCCTCGAGCAGTATCTCCCCACCCGTGGGCTCATAGGAAGGGTGGCCGGAAAGAATTTTAGCCAAGGTGCTTTTTCCTGACCCATTGGGACCCATCACTGCGTGAATTTCCCCTTTTTTAATCGAAAGGGAAATGCCTTTCAGGATTTCATTCCCTTCAACACTCGCATGCAAATCTTTGATTTCAAGCATTAATTATTTACCTCTCCTCTCAATAAATAAAAAAAGCCCCGCAAGTTCCCTAAAACCGACATTACGTCGGCGAGAACCAACACAGGGGCTATTCGAATATCACTCAATGCCAATTGTTTCTCACCACTCCGGTCTGATGCCGAAATGGTTTAACCGACACTGTCTTCAAGCTTAAGGGTCAGCAGTTTTTGCGCTTCAACGGCAAACTCCATCGGCAGTTGTTTGAAAACTTCTTTACAGAACCCGCTAATGACCGCCTCAATCGCGTTTTCACGGGAAATCCCCCTCGATTCAAAATAAAAGAGTTGCTCTTCGCTGATTTTTGAGGTGGAGGCCTCATGTTCAATCTGAACCGAGCTGTTGGCGGTTTCTATATAAGGGAATGTGTGCGCACTGGATTTATCGCCGACCAGCATGCTGTCGCACTGACTGTAATTTCTGGCGTTGGTGGCGTTCTTTCCCACCTTCACCTGGCCCCGATAGGTGTTGCTGGCATAATCGGCGGAAATGCCTTTGGAAATGATACTCGACCGGGTGTTTTTACCGATATGGATCATCTTTGTCCCAGTATCGGCCTGCATATGCCCGTTGGTCAACGCTACGGAATAGAATTCTCCGGTGGTATTGTCGCCCTGAAGAATACAGCTCGGATATTTCCAGGTGATAGCTGATCCGGTCTCCACCTGCGTCCAGGAAATTTTGGAATTGTTGCCCTGGCATTTACCCCGCTTAGTGACAAAATTGAAGACGCCGCCCTTACCCGTTTCCTTATCCCCGGCATACCAGTTTTGCACTGTGCTGTATTTGATCTCCGCATTTTCAAGAGTAATCAGTTCAACCACCGCTGCATGTAACTGGTTGGTGTCGAATTGTGGTGCGGTACATCCTTCCAGGTAGGAAACATAACTGTTTTCCGCGCAGATGATCAGCGTCCTCTCAAACTGTCCCGTCTCTTCGGTATTGATGCGGAAATAGGTCGAGATTTCCATGGGGCTGATCGTGTCTGGAGGAATATAGACAAACGAACCATCCGTAAACACGGCGCTGTTCAAAGCGGAGTAAAAATTATCGCCCACGGGAACCACGGTGCCGAGATATTGTTCTACCAGTTCCGGATATTCCTTCAAGGCTTCAGACATGGGGCAGAA
>CATMOP010000109.1 GCA_950072225.1 uncultured Nitrospina sp. | reverse complement strand
GCCCTTTGGGGGCGGCAAACTCTTTGCCAGCCAGCAAAAGCGGTTGCTCATTGGCCCCACGCCTAGTGGGGTAATTCCAGTGCCTTAAGTCTTTGCCACATGGAAACAACTTTTCGGCCATTGCGATCCTGATGTTTTCCGTCCCAAATCGCAAACGCCACCAACACGGGATTTTTTCTATTAAATTTTATATCCCATTTATTCAAAGAATCCAAGGTGCGAAAGAATACCACACTCCATTTCCCCTCTTTCCAGACCCCTTTCCCCATTATATTCTGCTTGGTTTGAGGCTGAGGCGTCAACGTTCCAAATCCTTCCGCGTTCAATTCTTCAACGGGAACATCTCGGAACGGATTGAGCGCATCAACGGGGTTGACTTCGCCGCCAAAGATCATGGTATCCAAATCCAGGCCTTTAGTGGCGTATTCGAGCTTTTCCTTGGTTTCAATTTCTGTTTGCCAGTCCGCCCGCCATTGCCAAATGTTGACCACTTTTCCCCGGTTTCCCATGCCAAAGAATGGCTCATTATGACCATGATCATGCAGTAACACCTCGCCAAGGGCAAACTGCATAGCGATGGCATCCTTAAAATCCTGATGGCGGCTCGAAGTCCGGTCTGGCTGGGAATCTTCCCATTCCAGCCGGAAGGCAATACCCTCGTCATTCACTACGGACTGAAACTGAATCTGGTCAACCGGATCCCGGCGCGCATTGAGGGGAATCGTGTGTACGTTCTGGACCGGGATATTTTCCCACAAGGGGTTTCCCGGATCCATATTGATTTCCTGGTCAATGCGGTGCGTAGTAAGATCAATTTCATATTGAGCCGGTTGAAATTTCTCTTTCCTGATTTTCGACTCAATATAAGATGCAATATTCCATCGTTCCTCATCCGTAAGATGGCTATATGATTTCATCGGGGTGCCATCAATCCCCGTTGTTAGGATCAGGAACAGGTCTTTCTTATTAAATCCAAATTTATACGTATTGGGATCCGTAAGTTCATAAACAAAAACCCGATGATCCCAGATATCATAAAGTTCATGCGCAATGGGTCCGTCGCCCTGCAAATCGGTTCCGTGACACCGGGCGCAACGCATTTCCTGATAAACCTTCTTACCGTTTTCAACGGATTCCGGGGTGGACGCAGGAACCGATCCAATCGTTATCGCCTCTCTTGGTTTTTCTCTTTCAAACCTTTTCGAAAATTTCTTGATGTACTCCACAACGCCCCGGGTTTCATCTTCCGACAAGGCTCCTCCCCATGCTGGCATGGCGGTGCCCGGAACCCCACGGAAAATGGTCCGGTAAATATCCTTATCCAGAGGAATCGATCCGAATGGAGTGGTTCGATATTTAAACACACCCTGACGAAAATCCCTAGGCCAAGGGTAAAGATATGCCATGGCCTTGCCTCCACCATCACCATCATCACCATGGCAATACACGCACATATGCTTGTAAACCGTGGCACCTAGTTGCAAAAGATCTATTCCCTTGCCTGGCGGGGATGAGGAACCGTGAGCACTTTCCGCTGACCCATGGGCATACAAGGGTGAAAACCCTAACACCACCCCACACAAGACCAGGAAGAAAATCCGGCTTATCTGATTAACGAATCCCCATACGCGGGGTTGCAAGCGAATAAAGTTCTTCATTACCGTTTAAACCGTCTTCCGCGATATCCACCCACATATCTTTGCAATTACGCCTTGAATCAATACCCTTGCAATAAAATAAAGGGTTGCGATTGGTGAAAAATACAACAGGATGCGAAAAGTAAACACTCAAGTTATCAAACCGGGCAATCTCGATGGCCTTCTCGATGGTAGTTTCTTCAGCCGAGGCCTTCCAGATCACTTTTCGAATGACCATATAATCCAGTTTGCCGTCCCGATCCAGATCGTAGTAAGTAGCAATCAAACCGGGCACACTCAACGATTCCCAGCCGCGATAAGATGTATGATTCCAACCGGGTTCCTTGGGAATGCCCAAATTTGATGAACCGATTTCAGGTTCATCGTTCTGCAAACTCTGCCCTTTAACCGGAATAGGCCCAGAAACAAATACAACTAAGACAGTGAAAAGAGCTAGATTTCGCATCGTCACTCCTACTTTCGCCTGGCTCAAAAAGCCACCTTACCTGGTTTTTTAAAATTTATATGCGTATAAACTAACACATTTCAGCATTCAATCAAAGCAACCCACTCCCACCACCAGGCGCCGGCGACCGTGATATTCTCCCTAAACCTCCGTGAGCCTGTGATATTACTTCATTAACCTTCATGCCACAGTTACATCCTCCTCCTTTGCCTTCATGCCCCGAATGGGCTAGAAGGGGTAGCAGAGGTACAACGAGCCGGAACTCTTTCAGCCGAGCTAACTTTTTGCTAGCCAATGAAAGTTATTGCCAGTCGGCCCCATGCCTATTGGGCCATCGCGCTGGGCACATCAGGGAAAATCTGGAAAACCTCATGCAGTTTAGCCAGTTCAAAAACTTCCTTGGGCGCACCATGAAGCCCGGCCAGGACAAATCGGCCTTCATCTTTCAGCGTCTGATAGCAATGGATAAAAACACTGATGGTTGAGCCATCCAGATAGGTGACTTTTTGCAAATTCAGAATAAATTTATGGAACCCTCTTTCCCTGTACGCTTCTATAAGCAAGCTCACGTCATGGGAATTGTAAACATCCAGTTGCCCTGCCAAATCAATGATGATGGTGTCTTTTTCATCCCTGCAATCAATATCGATTTTTCCCATCAACCCTAAAATCTCTTTATGTAATTTTTCCATAAAAAATAACCTCTCCAACGAATGAGGAATTTCTACCCGAATCAAATGGATTAAAACTGCCGTTCAAAGCGTTTTGGATCCTGATTGCGGGGTTCGCAGTCATGCCAATAGGTTTCCTTTTCCGGCTCAATTTTCCGGGTTAAAGGGTCTTCCCGAAAAAATGAAGCGAGCACACGCATCGGGGTGAACATGACGAAATACATCAACCCCAGAATCAGCTTGAAATTAAAGTTCCCGACAACCTCCCCGAACTTCATCCAAGCTCGGTAAACCGGTGCCAGGCGAAGAGGCGCCAACAATGCCAGCGTCAGGAAAAACAGGACCCAGACTGCCAGAGCCATTCCGGCAGTGTGCCAGGCCTTATAAAAAAATACGGCCACAAAAAAAGAAAGCACCCCGGCCATCATCAGGCCGTATTGTCTTAACTGTTTTTCGGTTGGATCAACAGGATTCATCGTATCAACTTTCGAACTATCATAACTTCACATTATCAAACATTCACTCTCCTGCGTAGAGGGAATTTAACTCCTCCTCACTCAGGGCTCCCGCAGGCCCATCATAAATGATCCGCCCTTCGCTCAAGGCCAGAATTCTCGAGCCGAATTTCCGGGCCAGTGCCGGCAGATGCAGGTTACACAATAGGGTCACACCATCCTTATTATTAAATTCCGCCAGCAGTTTCATGATCTGCTGTGAAGTGGCCGGATCCAGGCTGGATACTGGCTCATCGGCAAGAATCAACTCTGGTCCCTGCATCAAGGCCCGGGCCAATCCCACTCTTTGCTGTTGTCCGCCGCTAAGGTTTTGTGAGCGGTCAAAATATTTTTCGGAAAGACCCAGCCGATCAAGAACCTGCCTGGAACGCTCCACATCTTCGGCCGAAAAACAGTTCATCAAGGAGGCAACTGATGAAGTCCAAGCCAGGCGACCCATCAGGGCATTGGTTTGAACCGAGTAGCGGGGGATAAGATTATATTGTTGGAATATCATGCCGATTTTTTTCCTCAATGCCCTCAACCGACTGGGCGTGGCACCCGTGACTTCTTCCCCATCTAGAAAAATGCGGCCAGAGGTGGGCTCCACCAACCGGTTGATACAACGCATGAGAGTGGATTTTCCGGAACCACTTTTACCCAGTACCACTACAAATTCTCCCGGCTCAACGGAAAAGGAAATCTCCCTCAGGGCACAGGTGCCATTATCATAAGTCTTACACAGCCGGTCTATTTTCAATATAGCAGTCATGGATTCAAATCACCCAGATTCAAATTCAACAAACGGCCCGCTTCCCGAACTGGGTCAAACAACCCATCCAGGTCTGTAAACCCACTGATGCCATAAAGTTGCTTGAGAACCTTGCTACCCTGAGGGGACCTCGAAACTTTTTTAAGTCCGTCCCGAATTCTCATTTTTAAATCTCCTGAAAGCCCCTTTCGGACAGACACCGTATCGTTGGGGATCTCCTTGGTGTAGGCAATGACATTGACCTTGTCAAACACATCCGGAAACACTTTAGCCACCGCTGCCCGGGAACCATCATAGGCAGCACCGCCATCGACCTCCCCTTTGTATATGGAAAGAACTACCGCATTATGCGACCCGACAAAAACAATTTTTTTGAAAAAATGCTCCGGATCAAATCCTTGTGACATGAGAAGGATTTTGGGATACAAATGCCCCGACGTGGAAGCGGGATCGACAAACGCAAAACGCTTTCCCCTCAGTCCGGCCAGGTCCTGAATGCCACTATCCGCCCGAACCATAATTTGGCCCCGGTAAAAAGGACTGCCAAATCTCTGCACCACCAACAAAAGCTCTACCCCATATTTGTCATGGGCCAGGACATAACTGAAGGTGGCCAGCCAGCCGATATCCACCTTCCCGGCACCCATCGCCTCAATGACCGCCGCATAACTGGTTGCCACAGAGGTTTTAAAATGCAGTCCGGTAGCCTTTTGCAAAAGTCGGCCGATTTCCTTGCCGCCCTTCAGGATCACCTGGGTATCTCCAGAAGGCACAAACATCATTCGCAGAGGATTTTCCGCACTGCCGACACTTCCCGGCGATGGCGCCGCTAAAATCAACGGCAACACGACCCAAAACAGAAGTGCCATTTGCAATAACGGGGAAACCCCAAAAAGGCGGGTAATCAAAGAATACTCCAGAGAAGATTTAAACCGAGCACATTATACCATTTTGCCCCACCCGTGAAAAAGGTACAAAAAAGGGGGTAAACCGCGCAAGCGGCTTACCCCCTTTAAAAGAAATTCTCTTATTTTACAAAGGTGGTACGGATGTACTTCACAACATCCCAGATTTCTTTATCCTTCAAGGTTTTTTTATGAGGAACCATACCGGTTCCCTTAGAACCATTTTTGATGATATAGAACATCTGGCCAGCAGAAACTTTTTTCATGGTTGCCGCGCAGGTGAAGTCACGGGGACTAGGCTTCAGGGCTTTACCCAATTTTCCACCACCATCGCCTTTTTTACCATGACACATTTGACAAGCCATCGGTTTGGCTTTCTTCATGTAAATCTTTTCACCGTTTGCCGCATTAGCTTTTGCGGTTTTATCCGTTCTGGCGGTTCCAGCGGGAGCCGATTTGGTTTTCCGCGGCTGCGGACATTTGCCCGCAAACGAAGAGCTGACTGCAAACAAGCTGAATACAACCATCACACCCAGTATCAAAGCCTTTTTCATCTAACAATCTCCTCTTTAAATAGTGAATTACATCGAAACTTAAGTAAATTGAACCTAAACTTATCACCCCAACGTTTAAAATCGGGTCTAACTTGTCAAATAATCACGGGTCTGGCTCAAGACACTTCATCAAAAAAAAACAAAAAATACTTGAAAATTCAGAGCCTTAAACCAATAACCTCCGAAGTGCTATCACACAGCTTTGCATTTGAAAAAAGAGCACCGCATTATAATCCATTCCAATACCCTGTCAATAGAAAATTCCCGGGCTAAAAACCCCGGTAGGGAACTTGAACATTCACCGAAAATCCAACCTTTTTCCCCTGGTTTTAGAACAGCCGTCAGCCATTTTCTCCCATTTTCTGAGGGGCCTTTAATTCATTGAAAAATAAGAAGTTTTCTATTTTCAGAAAGGTAAACACCTCCGCCTGGGGGCAATTTTTCTTGATAGCCCAGTTTGAATCACGTATGATCCAAATCAATAGCTGAGATTAAATCAGATTTTGTAGGGATTCAGGATTCAATATTCTTGGAGCACGGCTATTACAACATTGGCCCGGCATGAGGCCACAATACAATGTGTTTTGAGGGGGTCTTCCCTTTTGACCAGCGCACAAACCCTTTATTTTTAAAGGCTTTTGCCAAATAATCTCCCCAAAGTTCAGTCGTTCCCGCTGCTTTTCGATGCTGAGAAGTCAGGGGAGTTTTTGTCTTTGGATGAGGGGGTCTGGGATGTTTAAGTTCGTTAAACACACCGGATATCAGTAAGTTGCAAAATATTAATGGTTTCAGTTGGAGGTGAGCAATGAATGTTTTTTTTAAACGCCTCGATCCAGATAAGAGAAAGCCCAAGTATTTAACAAAACTGGACCAGATTCCCCAATTGACCGAATCTGAAAAACGGGAACTGCAAAAGGTTAACGATAAATTTGTATTCCGTACCAATGATTATTACCAGTCCCTGATTGACTGGAACGACCCCAATGACCCGATCAAACGGATCATCATGCCGGATCTCCAGGAACTCAACGAATGGGGCGAGTTGGATGCCTCCAACGAAGAAAAATACACCAAAGTTCGCGGCCTGGAACATAAATACACCTCCACTGCCCTGCTTTTGGTCAATGAGGTTTGTGCCGCCTACTGCCGGTTCTGTTTTCGCAAACGCCTGTTCATGAATGAAAACGATGAGGTAACTAAAGATATCTCGGAAGGACTGGAGTACATCAAGAATAATAAGGCAATCAATAATGTGCTATTGACCGGGGGCGATCCTCTGGTCA
>CATMOP010000108.1 GCA_950072225.1 uncultured Nitrospina sp. | reverse complement strand
GGGGGGTGGGTCGCGTTGGGGGGGGTGCCTATTGGGAAAAATAACTGGGAATTTGGATGAAAAACCGCTCAAATGCTACCCACAGTGCTACCCAGAAGCAAAAATGGCCTAGCCGAAAATGGCTAAACCATTGATATAACTGGTCGGGATGAGAGGATTTGAACCTCCGACCCCCTACTCCCGAAGCAGGTACGCTACCAGGCTGCGCTACATCCCGACTGTTTTTAGCTTTTTTTGTAGAAGAAATTTTTGAGGTATTTCCAGATAATGATTGAACCAAATCGATTTATCACCGATTTAAACCAAGTACTCCCTCCCAGACATTTCTGGCAATGAGGGTGTACTACTCTTAAATTTTGAAATCCTTCCACGGCATCGATAACTGGCTGGGTATTCATGATTTCTGTGATGGGCTTTTCGAACACGTTCCCGGCTGCTGTCTTTCCGTCAAAATCGACGCAGCAGTAAATCAAATCGCCGCTAACCAGAATGGCAAAGTGGTCGCTCAGTGCACTGCAATAGCCGATCTTGGAGGGGACAACATTGCCGCCCTCGGCAAAGGCATTGCCCCAGGTGTTCAGGATATATGTTTCAAAAAAAATATTTGGTGCGACTTCCACCACGTTCCATTTAAAGGAGGAGAGTTTGTCTATCTTCTTTTCCACTGCGGCTTTCTGTTCTTCGCTTAAGGGAGGGCAGATTTTGTGGACTTCATTTGCCCAATAACGAAACGTTTTTCTAAGTTCCTTGGTGTTGTTGATGACACTCATGGTGCCGACACTCCAGTCTTCGCCAGGAACTTCCGTTTTGATGGAAGTGTTCAGAAAATGCACTTTAATTTTTGGCGGTTTTTCCTGTTTGAGACAGGTGCCGATGAATGCAAGAATCCGGTTATGGTATTCATCGAATTTCATCCGCCTGGATTTCCGGGTTTTAAAAGACTCTTCATCCGGGGTCTGTAATGAAATATTCACTTGAGATGCGGTAACTTTCTCGAGCTTTATTCCCATTTCTTCATCGAGGTAAGTGCCGTTGGTGGTGATCCCTGTCTTTACTCCCAACTGCGCCGCATATTCGAGAATTTCGAAAAACCGAGGATGCATGAACGGTTCGCCCATGACGTGAAAGGTGATTTTTTCTGCCATCTTGTATTCGGCGATTTCGTCGATGATTCCGCAGACTCTTTCAAATTCCATATACTCGTAATGACGGGTCATCTCCTGTTTCGGACAGAAGGTGCAGTCAAAGTTGCAGACGTTGGTCAACTCAATATGAATTCGCTGTAAGGGGAATTGGACCAGTTCGCCAAATCGTCCGGGAAAAATTTTTGTAGCAGGTTGGACTTCGGTAAGCATATTTTTTATGAATTAATCGTTTTGTGTTTTTGAGTAATTGTAGCGGTTGACACTTTCGCTCCAAAACGTATTGTTGGTCACGTTGCGCGAAACCTTTTTCGACCCGCATTCCGGACAGGAGACCTTTTTCTTATCCACTTCAGACATTTTCATTCCAATGACAAAATCTTTTTTACATTTTTCGCATGTATGATCGTAATGTGGCATTAGAGAACCTCTCTGATTATGCTGTAAATCGCCTACTTGCAAGCTAAAAAATCAGCTCCTAAGAATACAATAGTTTCTATTTTAACGCAATAAAGCCGACGAAGTTGTTCCATTTGAAAAACAGGTCAATTGTTGGAAAACCCGCTTTTTTGATGAGGTCCCGGTTTTCCTCCACTGTCCAGGGAATGAGCACATTTTCCAGTGCCTCGCGTTTTTTGGAAATCTCCAGATTGGAATAGCCCCGGTCCCGTTTAAACTGGTGGTGAAATTCGATGAAGGTGCGATCCAGTTGCGGAATACCGCTTTTTATCTTTTCGATGAGAACGAGGGACCCTCCGGGCAATAATCCTTCATAGATATTTTTTAAAAGCAGAACCCGGTTTTCCGGTAAAACAAATTGCAGGGTATAGTTCATCACTACCACTGATGCGTTTTGAATGGAAAGGTCATGATTTAAATCTGCTTCAATGAATTCGCAGGAGATCGGTGATTCCCTGAACGTTTTTCTGGATTTTTCCAACATGGCTTGAGAGTTGTCGATCCCCAATAGGGCAATCCCTTTATTTTTGTCTACCGATCTGGCCAGTTTAAGAAGCAGGGTTCCCGTGGAACAGCCCAAATCGTAGACGGAAGTATTTGCCTTGGCAAATTGAGCGCACCAGTGCACTGCTAATGACTGGCATTCCTGATACATTGGAACGCTGCGTTCCAACATGTCTTCGAATACATTTGCCACCGATTCGTTGAATTCGAAAGGCCGGTTAGCTGCAGCCCGATTAAATAATGTGTCCCGTTTGGAGATAGCACCCTCCAGTGCCGGATATTTAAAAGAAACTCCCCTACCGAATTAAACGGAAGGGGAGTTATCTAATGGTGCCGGTCACGGCCCCGGCAATTCATTGCCTTCAACCGGTCCGGATTTTGATTTGATAAGAAATTTATTGATTGCGTTCAAATAGGCGATTCCGCTGGCTTCTATCGTGTTGACTCCCACGCCCTTTCCTAATACTTCCCTTTTTTCATGCTGAACGCGAACGGTTACTTCTCCTTGAGCATCCTGTCCCGTGGTTTTGGACATCACCTGATATTCCAGAAGCTTGCAACGGAGACCTGTGATCTTGTCGATGGCGTTATAAATCGCATCCACCGGACCATCGCCGTTTGCGCTGGATGAATGCTCATTCCCATCACGGCTGACCAGAACCACTGTGGCTTGAGGAACTTTTCCGGTTTCAAAGCCACATTGCAAGGAACCCAGTTTATAGGTGTTCAGCTGTTCATCCGAAAACTTTTGTTTCTGGATGAGTGTATGGAGATCGTCCTCAAAGATTTCCTTTTTTTCATCCGCAAGAACCTTGAACTCCTTGAATAACTTGTCCAGTTCATCCTGTTCCAGATTGTATCCTAACTCTTTAACCTTGTGCAGGAGAGCACTACGTCCCGAATGTTTGCCCATCACCAGTTCCGATTCCTCACCGCCGATGTCCTTGGGATCCATGATCTCAAAGGTGTCCTTGCGTTTAAGAAACCCATGCTGGTGGATGCCTGACTCATGCGCGAAAGCATTTTTTCCTACAATGGCTTTGTTGCGTTGCACGAAGAAGCCGGTCAAACTGCTGACCAGCTTGCTACATGCTTGTATATGTTTGGTCTCGATTCCCGTGTACACACCGCTAAAAAAATCTTTTCGGGTTTTAACAGCCATGACAACCTCTTCCATGGCGGCGTTTCCGGCCCGTTCGCCAATGCCGTTGATAGTGCATTCCACTTGCCGTGCCCCCGCCTGCACCGCAGAAAGGGAATTGGAAACCGCGAGCCCGAGGTCGTTATGGCAATGCACACTGATAACGGCCTGGTTAATATTAGGAACATTTTCTTTTAAATACCGGATGAGTTCAGCGAATTCTTCCGGAACAGTGTACCCCACGGTGTCGGGAATATTGACCGTAGTGGCGCCGGCGCTAATAACCTCCCTTGTTACCTCAGCGAGAAAATCTTTTTCCGTTCGGGTCGCGTCCATGGGGGAGAATTCCACATCGTCGCAATATTTGCGTGCGAACTGGATGGCTTTCACTCCCATTTCGACGATTTCTTCCTTGGCTTTTTCAACCATATGTTCCCGATGTAATTTTGAGGTGGATAAAAAGATATGGATGCGCGGCGATTCGGCTTTTTCCAAAGCACGGGCCGTGGCTTCAATATCCTTTTCCAGCGCACGTGAAAGTCCGGCGATTTTTGATCCCCGAATTTCCTCCGCAATCTGTTTGACCGATTCGAAGTCCCCCGGAGAAGCAACCGGAAAACCCGCTTCGATCACATCCACTTTCAGTAGAGCGAGTTGCCGGGCGATCTCAAGTTTTTCCTTGATATTCAAGCTTGCGCCGGGGCATTGCTCTCCGTCTCTCAACGTGGTGTCGAAGATAATGAGTTTTTCGGGTTGCATGACTAAAAAATCTCCTTTCACCCACTAATCGTGGGGCTAATGAGAGTGACTTCCTCTGATTTACAATAATTTATCTCGGCTTAATGGGTTCTTGCCTGCCTCTGCGGCGAGTAACTAGGGGCTAGCGAACAATAACTATTGTTGGCGAGCAAAGGCCTGATTTTGGTTCGAAGAGTTCTTGCTAGTTAACCCTGCGGCGAGCAGTCAGTCGATAGCGTTTAGCACCTTGAATCCGGCCTTTTCCAGCTTTTTGACTAGAGAGGCTGTCTCGCACAGGTCCAGGCGAAAAAAGTAGACTTGTTTCTTTTTATTTTTCGCGTAGGAGGACATGCCCACACTGATGATATTCAATCCATGGTCATGGATGATCTTCGATACGGCTTCAAAGTTTTTGGGATCCTTCCCCATGATGACATCCACCCTGGAACTCGAATGGATGATGCCCATCAAATCTATGAACAACCCCAGCATATCCAGAATGGAAATAATGCCCACCAATTTTTCGCCATGGACAACGGGAAGCGATCCAATCTTATTTTGGTAAATCAAGAGGGCTGCGTCCTCTACGTTGGTGTCTGGTTGCACTATTCGCGGATCGCGGGTCATAAAATCCGCAACTTTCATTTTCTTCGGATCGAGAATCATTACCTTGGAGGAACCGTTATTGTTTTGAACAAAGGCCCCGCGGATATCGCTTTCCGTGATAATGCCCTCAAGCTGTTTTTTCTGGACGACCGGTAAATGGCGGATGGAGTTCTTAACCATCAAACCCTGAGCGTTGTAAAGAGTGTCCCCAGATTTAATTGTGATGACCTTGCGGGTCATTATTTCATCGACGATCATTGTGGGCCTGGCTTAATGGGTTATAAAATATACAAACATTCAACAAACAATAACTACTTAAAAAATGAGGGAAATGATATTTCCTGGCTCAAAACTTTGCGGAGTTAAAAATTCCAACCTGAGGCAGAATGCTTTAATACGGCATCAAAATAGTGCTTATATGAACCAGATCGAAAAAGAAACGCCCTCATTATAGCGTTAATCTGAGAAATAAATACAGCTAATTAAAGGCCAGCGCCAGCGTGATACCCCATTCGGGGCAGGAAGGCCAGGGAAGAATATAACCGCCACACGCCGAGTGGCGGAAAAATCTTTTTATGGCAGATGTGTGGGAAATCCGTCACTTTACCCGGCATTTCAATTATAATAGCGTTAAAAACCTTCTCAACACCTATTTGCCTTAGACGCAATAATTTACACTAGTTATTAAAAAAATACACTTTATTGTGTATAATATTTATATTTATTTATCAGTTCTTCTGTAAAACCCATTAATATCAAGGGTTTCCCACAGGCACGACTTTTGCTCTTTAGGAAGTTTCTGCATCGAAAATCTTTGAATTTTCGGGGTTTCTAGGTGTTAAAAGGTATTTCAAATTCAATGAGTTAAGGAATATATGTACGCTTTTCCAAAAAAACAGGGACTTTATGATCCCGCCTTCGAAAAAGATAGCTGTGGGGTGGGGTTTGTCATGAATATGAAGGGTGAAAAGTCCCATAAGATTATTTCCCAGGGATTGGAAATCCTCAAAAAACTGGAGCATCGCGGAGCCTGTGGTTCCGACTCAGCAACAGGCGATGGTGCTGGAATTCTCATCCAAATTCCGCACCAGTTTTTCCAAGAACAGAGTGAAAAAGCTGGGATAAAGTTGCCTGAGGTCGGGCGATATGCTGTGGGAAATATTTTTCTTCCTTTAGGTAAGGATACGGAACAGGGTCAAAAAATCATGGAGCGTGCGGTTGTAACCGAGGGTTTGGACCTTCTGGGTTGGCGGGATGTTCCGGTAGATAATACAACGATCGGGGTGACGGCGCGTTCTGTTGAGCCGGTTATCAAACAGATTTTTGTCGGTGCGGGAGCGGATATCAAAGACCAGTTAGCTTTTGAAAGAAGGCTTTATTGTGTTCGTAAACGCACCGCATGGGGAGTGCGTCGGGCCGGGCTCAATGATAATAACGAAAACTTTTACGCCTGCAGTCTTTCCAGCAAGACCCTGATTTACAAGGGGCAGTTGATGGCTCCGCAACTGGAGACCTATTATCTGGATCTTAAAGACCCGGATATGGTTTCGGCTTTGGCGTTAGCCCATTCCCGGTACAGTACCAATACATTTCCATCCTGGGGTCGAGCTCAACCTTTCCGTTACATCGCACACAATGGCGAAATCAATACGGTTCGGGGAAACCAGAACTGGATGCGTGCCCGTGAGTCGATGTTTGATTCACCTTTATTTAAAGACATCAATATGATCCTTCCTGTCATTGCTCCGGGTGGCAGTGATTCGGCTGATTTTGACCAGGCATTGGAGATGTTGTTCCTGACCGGCCGGTCTTTAGCCCATGCCATGATGATGATGATTCCTGAGCCGTGGAGTGGACACGAGACGATGAACGATGACAAGCGCGGATTTTATGAATTCCACGCTTCTATGATGGAACCCTGGGATGGTCCGGCTTCCATCGCTTTTACGGATGGACGCTACATCGGGGCCGTTTTGGACAGAAACGGTCTTCGCCCCAGCCGTTACTACGTCACCTATGACGATCGGGTCATCATGGCTTCAGAGGTGGGCGTGCTTCCGGTCGATCCGGAAAACGTCAAACTCAAAGGAAGACTGCAGCCGGGAAGGATGTTTCTGGTCAATTTCGAGGAAGGGCGGATCGTGGCTGACCAGGAGCTCAAGCGCGATCTTTCCACTCGCCGTCCCTACGGAGATTGGATCAAGAAGCAGCAGATCCATTTGGCCGATCTGAAGGTCCCCT
>CATMOP010000107.1 GCA_950072225.1 uncultured Nitrospina sp. | reverse complement strand
ATTCTTCTTTTACCGCAACCTCTGCCGTAGCAACGGAATCGGGCAGGAGCTCGATCTCACCTTCGACAGGCTGAATGTCAACAGCAAACCCCAAGCCCCGAAGATAGGTAGACGCCATATCCGCCTGATGATCGGGAACGCGCCTGTCAAAACGCCAAGGCAAGCCTTGGCATAAACGATCCACAACAGTCATGGCCTTTTCGTTGCCAAATCGGAACACTTTGGCAAGCTTTTCAGCCGCTTCCGCTTTATCGGCTCCCGACCAGGTATTCAGAGTGATTTGATAACTCATGCAAGAAACTCCCCCAACCGCAGTTAATACTTATCTAATTCCTAATATAAAAATCAGTAAAAATCGTAAGCGGTGCGTTGGTCAGTCCAACCCAAAAATCCGTCTTTAATCGGATCGCCAGTATATTTGTCCGTCCCGCCGGCCCAGGTTTCCGGCTTGTCCCAATTATCTCCGTAATGGTAAAGAAACATTTTTTTCCGGACATCCTCGGGCAATGTCATCAGTTCCTGATAAGAAGCATGTACGCCGCCAAAAAATAATTGCGTGTCATGAAACATGACTTCCGCCAACTTGGCAAAACGAATAGGATAGTCCGCATCGAACATAGTATCCCCCGAAATCCAGACTTTTCGGTTGATGAACACTCCCGAGCACCACTGCGACTCATCCACACTGATTGCCGTATCAGGAAAATGCCGCGTTCGCATGATGACGAGCTCAATAGGCCCGTGCTTGTAAGCCCAAAACTTTCTCCCCTCAATTTCAATGTTCTGAGGACGAAGAATGTTGAAAAAATCCGTCAACTGCAGGGGCCGGCCCTGGTTTGCCTCACAATATTCGCAACCCCCTGAAAGGCTCTTGGTCCAGAGAATATCCTGATAGTCCCGCAAAATAATCATATCAGGCGTAGAGATATTGGGAGTGTACCGATTCATCAGGGCAACTTCCTCCAATCCGCCAATATGAACCGCATGACTGTGGGTGGGCAGATAACAACGGACATCCAAAACACTCAATCCCAGATCGTTGAGGGCTAAAGGCCCCTGGGTACCGCAATCTATTAAAACATGATGGTCGCCTTTTGAATGACCAGCATATTTGACTGGCGCCTGCGTTTGGCAAATGCGGAGCCTGTTCCAATAAATACAATTCTTAGAGCCCCATCAGTGGTAGTGAGGGGTAGAGATTCGCCATTTTTACAAATCTCTTTGACTTCATACATAAGTTCTCCTTCTTCTCCCCGAATAAGGTGGTCCAAAATTCAGTAAGACAAAATTTCCTTAATTTTACGTTGTGAAACAGTATCATAAAAGGCTTTTTACGTCCATAACAGTTTGATTTTAAAAATAAAACTCGACTTTATCCAGGCCTTAAGAACCAAAAAAACAATGCCTGATCCCGCAACCATTTGCCCCACGGTTTTCCCAGGGGATCTCTATTTATTCTGTATTTTTTCTAAGGTAACTCGCATGCCCTTTGTTTCTCAATAAGTTGGGGAAATGGAAAAATTAAGTTATAATTATAGATTCCTGGTTATACTTGGGTTTTCAATCCCTTTATCCCTAAAAAAATGAAATACTTAGTTGTTATCGTGGCGGGTCTGACAGACAGGCCATTCGCGGAAAAAGATAATAAAACTCCTTTGCAATTGGCCGACACCCCTAATCTGGACGCCCTGACGCAAAATGCAACGTTTGGACCCGTTCAGACCATACCGGATGATTTGCATCCAGGAAATGAGATTTCCTGTCTGGGACTACTGGGTCTCGATCCCAAAAAATATTCTTCAGGCCACGCTCAGCTTTCAGCAATAGGATTGGGGGTAAAACCCGCGCCAGATGAGGTCGCGCTCTGTTGCGATCTGGTCACCCTGCAACCCACCCATGATGATATGGTCATGAAAGATTATACTGGCGACCATCTTTCCCATGATAATTCCGGCCTTCTCATTAACGCCCTTAAAGAGCAAGTGGTCGATGCTCCGGTTACGTTCCATCATGGCGGGGGGTATCACAACCTGATGTTTATAAAAATTCCGCAGATTTTAGAAAGGTTAACTCCACCTAACGAACTCATTGGCGAGGGAATCCGCCAGTTCATGCCCGAGGGAAACGCGGTTCGCGAACTGGTCTTCGTGATGAACCAGGCGCAAATTATTTTGCATAACCATGCCTACAACAAAAAACTTGTTGCCGAAAACAAAGACCCGGTTAATAGTATCTGGTTTTGGGGAAACGGCGAACTCGCCAACCTGCCCTCCTTCCGGCAACGGTATGAAAAAAGCGCGTCCATAATCTCCGCTTCTTTGATGGTTAAGGGAATCGGCAAGCTCACCGGAATGAATGTCGTGGAAGTGGAAGGCGCGACCGGGTTTTCCGATACCAATTATTCCGCAAAAGTTTCTGCGGTACTCAAAGAACTGGAAAGCAAAGATGTCGTTTTCCTGCACATTGCAGCGGGAGAGGAAGTTTCTCTCAAAGGCGATATTGACGATAAGATTTTAATGATCGAAGACTTCGATGCCCAGGTCATTAAACCCCTGGCCCAGGCGATGGAGACGATGGGAAATATAAAAATGCTGGTGGTGGTCAACCATGTCAGTTCCGCACAGTTGATGAAATACGATCGGTCCCCGGTTCCCTATCTGGTTTATCCCACCTCATCGGGAAACACCAGCCAATATGACGAACAACTTTTAGAAACAGGAAAATTATTTCCCAACGCACCCGATTTATTGACGGCTTTTCTGGCAAACCAGTTATGAGTAAATCTTTAATCGTACAAAAATATGGCGGAACCTCTGTGGGAACCCTGGAGCGGATCGAACATGTGGCCGACCGAATTACCAAAACCCGAAAAACCGGCACCGATATCGTAGTCGTGGTTTCCGCCATGGCGGGCGAAACCGATAAACTGTTAAAAATGGCATGTCGTCTGTCAAAAAATCCGGCCCGTAGGGAGATCGACCTGCTCTTGTCATCCGGCGAACGGATTTCGGCCGCCCTGCTGACCATCGCCCTGCAAGCCCGTGGCATTCCCGCTCTTTCCATGACGGGGAGACAGATTGGCCTGCAAACAGACAGCACCCACACCCGGGCTCGCATTAAGAATATTGATACCCAGCGGGCGCGCAAAATGCTGAGGGAAAATCATGTGATCGTGGTCGCCGGATTCCAGGGCATCAATCCGGAGGGCGATGTGACGACTTTGGGGCGGGGCGGGGCGGATACCTCGGCGGTAGCTCTGGCGGTTGCGCTAGGCGCCCGGCAATGCGAAATCTATACCGATGTCGATGGGGTTTATACCTGCGACCCAAGAATCGTGCCGCAAGCTAGAAGGCTTGATGTGGTATCGTATGATGAAATGCTGGAAATGGCCAGTCTGGGAGCCAAAGTCCTGCAAATTCGTTGTGTGGAGTTTGCCCATAAATACCAGATGCCCCTGATCGTAAAATCCGCTTTCAAGGAAGGGGATAAGGGAACTTTGATTTGCGAGGAGGATCCGAATATGGAACAACCGGTGGTTTCCGGAATCATGTGCGACAAGAACCAGGCAAAAATTACCCTGAAGGAAGTTCCCGACCAACCGGGCATCGCTGCCAATATTTTTGAGCCTTTGGCAAAGGCATCCATCTCCGTTGATATGATCATTCAGAATGTCAGCGAACAGGGGCATACCGACATGTCGTTCACGCTGCAACGAGAAGATTTGGGGGAAGCCATGGTCATCATGGATAAAGTGGCAAAAAAAATCCATGCTACCCATGTCAGCTCCGATGCTAAAATTGCTAAAATCTCCATTGTTGGGGCGGGCATGCGAAGTCACTCAGGGGTGGCAGCGCAAATTTTTAAAACTTTGTCTGCGCATAAAATAAATATATTGATGATCAGTACCTCCGAGATCAAAGTGTCCTGCATCATTGAACAAAAAAATTCCAAACTTGCCGTCAACGCCTTGCACGATGCTTTTAATATGGAGGGAAAACCCGGTAAAATGAATGCCAAAAGGAAAACCGCGAAAAAAGTGAAAGCTGTTTAGATATGAGTTCCGTAAAAATTTATGACACCACACTCAGGGATGGATCCCAGGCCGAAGGCATCTCCTTCACCGTTGAGGATAAAATCCGCATCGCCCACAAACTGGACGAACTGGGGGTACATTATGTAGAAGGCGGCTGGCCCGGCTCGAATCCCAGAGATGTCGATTTTTTTGAGAAGGCCCAACGCGCCCACTTTTCCCAAACACGGATCACCGCCTTCGGCAGTACCCGTTACCCCGATAAAAAAGTGAAAGATGATATTGTTCTGCAAGCCCTGCTGAAAACTGAAACGCAGGTGGTGACCCTCTTCGGAAAAACGTGGGACTTGCATGTGAAAGATGCCTTATCCACCAGCTTGGATGAAAACCTGCGCATGATTTTTGAGAGCATCGCCTACTTGAAAAAACGGCGCGATGAGATCCTGTTTGATGCCGAACATTTCTTCGATGGATATAAAAATAATCCGGAATATGCCATCAAGGCTGTAAAAGAAGCCGAATCGGCAGGAGCCGACTGGATTGTCCTATGCGACACCAATGGCGGGACGCTGCCGCACGAGGTGCGTTCGATCTTTGGAGAGGTAAAAAATTTAATCTCAGTAAAAATGGGCATTCATGCCCACAACGATTCAGAGGTGGCGGTCGCCAACTCGCTCAATGCCATTGAAGCTGGAGCCGAGCAGGTGCAGGGCACCATCAATGGTTATGGAGAGCGCTGCGGTAACGCTAACTTGGTCTCCATCATTCCCAACCTGAAAATAAAAATGGGGATCAACTGTGTCACGGATGAACAACTGCAATCCCTAAAAGATGTTTCCGCGTTTGTGGATGAGCTGGCCAATAAAGCACATTGGAACCAGCAACCGTTTGTGGGAAAAAGTGCGTTTGCCCATAAAGGCGGTGTGCATGTCAGCGCAGTGCGCAAAAATTCTCAAACCTATGAACACATCGAACCTGAAAAAGTGGGCAACCACCAGCGCATTCTGGTTTCCGAACTTTCTGGAAAAAGCAATATACTTCACAAGGCCAAGGAGTATGGATTAGATGTGGACGACAAGGACCCGAAGGTCCAGAAAATTCTTGAATCGCTGAAAGAATCCGAGAACCTGGGCTTTCAGTACGAAGGCGCCGAGGCTTCTTTTGAGCTGATGATGCGTGATGCACTCGGCCAAAAAGAAATCTTTTTCGATTTTATTGGGTTCCGCGTCATCGTTGAAAAACGCAGGGAAGATGAAGAACCTATCTCCGAAGCCACGGTCAAATTAAGAGTCAACGGCATTCAAGAGGTTTCTGCCGCCGAGGGAACCGGCCCAGTCAACGCTCTGGATAAAGCCATCAAAAAAGCTCTGGTCAAATTTTACCCGGAACTTGAAGAAGTCAATCTCTACGACTACAAAGTGCGCATTCTGGAAGAAAAAAAAGGCACCCGCGCCAAAACACGAGTGCTGATAGAATCTGGCGATCACCATTCCAAATGGGGCACAGTAGGCGTCTCCGAAAATATTATCGAAGCCAGTTGGCAAGCCCTGATCGACAGCATCGACTACAAACTCAACCACCAGCGTGATGGTGGCAATGTGCAATAGCTTTTACTGGCGAGAAAAAGTTATTGCTTATTGCCACCGGCCGCTTGGCCGACACTAGGCGTGGGGCCAGTGTGCCATCGCTTTCATCGGCGAACCACCGTGTTCTCGGCTCAACGAGTTATTGCACATTGCCACCGGCCGCTTGGCCGGCACGGAGGAGATTGCCGATGGTTTTGCGATAATGTTTTCGCACCCGTTGGGTATGACGGTCATAATCGATGAGCAGGGAACCTGCCTGGATTTCAGCGTCCTCGTATCCGAGTAATCGCGCCAAAGGCGCCAACTCCTTATTATCCTTGGGAAGGGTGTTGGTGGGAGTCTGGCGAATGATCCGCAAAGCGCATTCCAGGTTTCTCAGAAAAAGGTAGCTGTCATGAAATTCTTCCGCCATACCCTGGTCGACCAATCCAAGAGTCACAAAACTTTGCAAAGCTGAAAGGGTATTGGTTTGCCGAAGGCGCGGAAACTTTTTGCCGTGCATCAGCTGGATAATCTGTACCGCGAATTCAATATCGGCCAAACCGCCAAATCCCAGTTTCACGTTCTTGCCTTTGGTGGATTCTTTTGCCAGTTCCTGTTCCATTCTTTCTCGCAGGCGCGATATTTCTATGAGAGACCCATATTCAAACTTGTCCTGATAAACAAACTGGTGCACCGCCTCGATGAACTTTTTTCCGACCTCAGCGTTGCCCGCCACAAATCGTGCCCGCACCAGAGCCTGTTGCTCCCAGATTCTGGCGCGAGATTTAAAATATTTTTCGTAGCCCTGAACAGAAAGCACCAGTGCCCCTGCATCGCCCTCGGGCCTTAGCTCGGTATCAATTTTATAGGCATAACCGGCCGAGGTCATTTCTGAGGTCAGTTTATAGATCATCTGCGACAGGGCGGAATAGTAACCGGAAAAGCCTTCGGGCGGAGGATCGCTTTCTCCTTCATCGTAGACCAGCAAGACATCGAGGTCTGAGCCGAAATTCAATTCATGCCCTCCAAGCTTGCCCATGCCGATGATGCAAAAGTCATTGTGGTTGCCGGATTTTTGTTCCTCACAGGCAATGCGATAAACAGTCTGCAAAAAAACATCAGCAAGATTGGAAAGGTCTTCTAAGGTTCCTGCAAGGTCTGCTTCTTTGATCAAGTAGCGCACACCGATGCGAAGTTCTTCTGCCTGTTTAGTGCGCCGAAGCCCTAGAGACTTGGA
>CATMOP010000106.1 GCA_950072225.1 uncultured Nitrospina sp. | reverse complement strand
CTTCCAGAAGGGAGCTCCGCCTATTCCCCACGCCCCATAACCTATCGCCGACACTTTAAGATCACTGTTTCCCAGCTTCCTGTATTCCATAACCTCCGCCAAAGTTAAATTTTACTTTAAGGTCTCAATTTTTATCCAAAAATCGTTTGGTATTACAAAGGGACGTATTATAATCTTAATTATACCAATCCAATACCTTTAACCCGGAAATATGAAATCCCTTTTACGAGTACTGAGTTATTTAAAGCCCTATCGAAAAGGGGTCGCATTAACCCTGTTTTTAGCTATCTCTACGACCCTTCTGGATCTGGTCCCACCTTGGCTGATTAAAATGATTGTAGACAGCCTGGTGGAAGGCAAAGAATCGTTGTGGCTATACGGCCCCATAGCGGGTTTGGCTGGCATCTATCTGGCACGAAACTTCACCAATCACCGGCGCATTCTGGTCAACAACAAAGTCGAGCAGAGTGTGGTGTTCGATTTAAGATCCGACGTTTACCGGGCACTGCAGAATTTATCCATGAGCTATTTTGAAAACCGCTCCACCGGTGAGTTGATGTCTCGTGCCAACGATGACGTGAATTATGTCGAGCGTATTTTTATCGATGGTGTGGAACAAGTTGTGACCGCGATCCTGACTCTGATCGGCATTTCCGCCATACTTTTTTATATGCATTGGAAACTGGCAGTGGTGGCCCTGCTTCCCATTCCTTTTCTGGTTTATGGCGCATGGTTCTATACCTCCAAGGCCCACGATCAGTATCACGTTGTGCGGAAACGGGCAGCAAAAATGAATGCCAAATTGCAGGACTCCATTTCCGGCATTCGAGAAACACTTTCTTTTAATCGTCAGCTTTATGAAATCAAACAATTTGAAAAACGAAGTCGGGATTACTGCAACGGAACTTTGGAGGTCATGCGGTTATGGGCATTCTACTCCCCGTCCATGATGTTTCTCGGCTCCCTTGGCACGGTTTTGATCCTCCTGTATGGAGTAGGGCTGGTGCAGGCCGGGGACATCACCGTCGGTTCCCTGATCGCCTTCGTGGGCTACCTGGCTTTATTTTATACGCCGATCAACCAACTGCATTCGGTCAATCACATGCTCCAGCACGCATTAGCTTCCGGAGAGCGCCTGTTTGAAATTATTGACACCGTGCCCGAGGTGCAAGACGCACCAAACGCGACTCTCCCTTCCACCAATGTCCGAGGCACGATTCAATTTGACCGGGTGGATTTTTCCTATATCCCAGGCAAACCTGCCATCCTGGGGGCGGAATTCACCATCGCCGCTGGGGAAAAAATTGCCATAGTCGGGCATACCGGGAGCGGCAAATCCACTTTGGTTAAACTGCTCATGCGGTTTTATGATGTCGAATCGGGGTCCATTCTCATTGACGGTTACCGGATAAAGGACCTGAAACTTTCTTATCTCCGCGAACAAATCGGGCTGGTCGCGCAAGATCCTTTCTTGTTTAATGGCACCGTAGCGGAAAATATCCTTTACGGAAATATCGAGGCTGACCGCGACCAGGTCATTTCAGCCGCTATCTCGGCGCATGCCGACCCATTCATAAAAAATCTACCAGACGGATACGATACTCGGGTCGGGGAGCGAGGGGTCAAACTTTCTGGCGGGGAAAAACACCGCATCGCCATTGCCCGGACTTTCCTGAAAAATCCCCCGATCCTGGTGTTGGACGAGGCCACCTCATCGGTGGATACTGAAACCGAAAACCACATCAAGCAGGCTCTAAAAATATTGATGGCAGGACGCACAACCTTGATTATCGCCCATCGTTTGTCAACCCTGGAAGGAGCAGACCGGGTTCTTGTTATGAAACAAGGAGAACTGGTTGAGATGGGAGACCACGATTCCTTAATCGCCCTAGACTCAGAATATGCCCAACTGTTCCGCCAACAAATACACCTCTAACCACTAGGCGTGGGGCCGACTGGCAATATGTTTATCTGCTGACAAAGAGTTGTCTCGGCCCAACAAACTCTTTCTACCTGCCTCCCCTGGTAACTTGCAATGTCTTTGTTTTGTGGGCTAAACGGTTTTCCCCCCAGACAGAGAGCTACGGCTCATCGGGTCCATCGTAACGCTGGCTAGTCGGCTTCTTCGACAAATTTACCCATCTCGCGGAATTTTTTCTCCCGCAACGGGATCAATTCACTCAAAGGAATTTGGGTCAATCGCTCAAGATTTTTACGCAGGGATTTTTTCATACGTATGGCCGCCTGCTTATGGTTGCGGTGGGCACCGCCAAGAGGTTCGCGGATAATTTCATCAATTACTTTGAATTTCAAGAGATCGTTCGCGGTGATGCACAGGGCATCGGCCGCCTGAGCAGTTTTTTTCTTGTCTCCCCAAAGAATGGAAGCGCAACCTTCCGGTGAGATCACCGAATAGACAGAATGCTCAAGCATCGTAATATGATCACCAATCCCAATCGCTAAAGCACCGCCAGATCCTCCCTCTCCTATTATCACGCAGATAATGGGCACCTTCAGTTGGATAATGCTGAACATATTTGTGGCGATCGCTTGGGCCTGCCCCTTCTCTTCTGCATCCACACCGGGATAAGCTCCAGGTGTGTCAATAAAAGTGATAATGGGCATATTGAATTTTTCCGCCATTTGCATCAATCGAAGAGCTTTTCTATATCCCGCAGGTTGGGACATACCAAAGTTCCGTCTAATTTTTTCTTTGATATCCCTTCCCTTCTGGTGACCCACTATCATCACGGACTTGCCATCAAACCTTGCCACGCCTCCAACAATGGAAGGGCCATAGCCTCCGTGACGATCACCGTGAAGCTCGAAAAATTCCGTAAAGACTAAATCCAAATAATCCAGAGTGTAAGGCCTGTCCGGATGCCTCGCCACCAGGGTTTTATCCCAACCCTTTAGATTGGAATACACATCATGCTTCATTCGGCGGAGCTTTTTTTTAAGTTTTGTGATCTCATGAGTGATATCGCCAACACTGTCATACATGTGAGACAGTGAAACCAGATCTTGGATCTGAGTTTCCAAAGCAAAAATCTCGCGCTCAAAATCTAGTATCTGCACCATGTTTTAAATATAGTATTTATTAGGAATAAGATTTATCTTTCAACATTTTATCATAAAGAAAAAAGTGCTTCCATCAGCCGTTTATTAATTATTTTGGAGAGCGACATTCTGAGCCTGGCAGGAATATCAGTAGAAACCGAATATAGGATGAATCAAGTTTCTAAGGTTTTCAGACTCGTTCAGCGCACGGGCTCCTTCGGTGCCGATTTTGTTTTGGCCCAGCTTTAAGGATTCCAGGTTCGCCAGTCGCGGGGATCGGGCAATCGCCTTGGCTCCCTCATCCCCGATACGGTTGAAGTTCAAATTCAGTTTCTTTAGCTTTTTCAGGTTTTTGGATCTTGCCAGCGCTTGAGCTCCCACATCCGTAATATTATTTTTGGATAGGTTCAGCGAAACCAATCCTTCCAATTTTTTGGATTTAGAAAGGGCAATTACCGCCTCGTCGGTCAAATCATTATTCCTCAAATCCAAGGTCTCCAACTCCGACACAAAAGCAAAGTCCAGCAAAACCAGGACCCCAAAGTTCCCGATCAGCCCCTCCCCAACTTGGGTTAACTGGTTCTTGCGGTGGAGTTCTTTAAATCCTTCCATCAACTGGAAACGCTTCCAAGCCTGTTTTCCTTTTTTTTTAATTGGATTGTATGCCAGCTGGATGTTATGAAGTTTGAGTAATTTTTTTGAATGCGTGAGCTCAATAACTCCGGGCCCTTTTATTAGATTATAATTCAGGTTCAACTCCACTAATTGAGTCAGAATGTCTGAGTCTGCAATAGCCTTCGCACCCACATCGGTGATCTGGTTATAAAAAAGGTTCAAAATTTTCAGTTTGGAAAAGGTTATGGAGTTGGAAAGAATCTCCACCCCCCTGTCAGTAATAAAATTATGTTCCAGGTAAAGGGCTTCCAGGTTTTTCAAATAGGGCGATTCCGCCAAAGCACGAACCCCTTCATCGCTGATATTGACCTTATACAGAACCAGAGTCGTGACGGAACGGACTAGTGGAGATTGGGTCAAAACTGCCAAACCTGAATCGCCCAGATTCTTTTCGTTGATCCGGAGGGTCTTGTTATTGCGCTTTAGTTTCTTCTGGATGTACTTCTCGACAGCCGTTCCTGACATCGGCGAGGAAACTGCCCCCAAGGTAAAAACATATAAAAAGGCAAGGATCAAAACCCGGAATATAAACATAAGCTATTACTTCTAATAAAAATTTTAGTCGTTTCTAAGAACAGCGCGGATAGAAATATTCTACCGGGAGGACGGATTGTTTTCAATCTCCTTTAATCGCTTTTCCAGATCACGAATCTTACGGACCAACTCCGGAAGTTTTGGTAAAGCGGTTACATATTTTTTCCACTCGTCCAGGGGAATCGCGGGAGTACCCCCATACACGTTGTTGTTCTTAATATTGCGAAATACACCCGTCTGGGCCGCGACGGTGACCTGGTCTCCTAGCGTAATATGATCCGCAATTCCCACCTGCCCAGCCAGCACCACATGATGACCCAAGGTACAAGTCCCGGCCAACCCCACCTGCGCCACCAGAATGGAATGTTCCCCTATAATACAGTTGTGTGCTATCTGAACCAGATTATCTATTTTGGTTCCCCGTTTGATGCATGTCGTACCCAATGCTGCCCGATCAACACAACTGTTTGCTCCAATCTCGACATCATCCTCAATCACCACCCGGCCGATTTGGTTTATTTTATAATGTGCTCCTTTTTCATCTAGGGCATAACCAAAACCGTCTGCTCCGATCACCACTCCCGCATGAAGGATCACATGGCTGCCCAATTCCGTATTGCGGTAAAGTGTAACATTAGGATGAAGAACGGTGTGGCTTCCAATCCGGCAACGTTCGCCTACAACCACACCCGGATACAAATGGACATGGTCCGCGATCTCTACATCATCCCCAATGCACACCCCGGCCGACAGGGTGACCTGTACACCAAGCTTGACATTTTCGCCGACTACAGCCCGGTCATGAATGCCTGCTTTCGGTTTCGGCTCAGGATGAAATTCCCGCAACAAACGGGCAAAGGCAAGCTCTGGGCTGGCAACAATAATCTGGGGGATCGCGGTGTCAAATACTTCCTTCACCAGCACAGCAGAGACCTGGGAACGATTCAGTGCATCGAGGAACTTTTTTTTGCTGAGGAAGGTGATATGCCCTTCCTGCGCCTGCTCAATATTCCCGATTCCTGATATCTCCACCGAACCATCGCCTTTTAATTTTCCTCCAATCAATTCAGCGATCTTTTCCAGCTTCATGGTTTCCTCTTCTCAAAAATTCATTTCGTGTAGCAACTGCTAGGCGCCAGCGTTATACCCCCTTCGGGGCATAAAGGCTAATGAAGAATATCACGGCCCCACGCCCAGTGGTTGCTATCTGCCCACGGCGGCTCGCCTGCCCAACTTTTAAATGACCAGGTTCTGTCTGGTCGTATTGACTTTTCCATCGACCAATTCCACCACCCGGTCAAGCCGTCCTGCAACTCTTTGGCTATGCGTAACAATTACAAATGTCTGATCAAATTCCTGGTTAAGTTTTCGAATCAATTCTATCAGTTGGTCGCTGGCATGATGGTCCAGATTCCCCGTTGGTTCATCAGCTAAAAGCAGGTCCGGCTGATTGACAAGTCCTCTAGCAAGGGCTACGCGCTGGCTTTCGCCTCCAGATAGTTCGCTTGGTTTGTGATGCATCCGGTCCTTCATGCCCACTTCGCACAACAAGTATTCTGCCCTCTCTTTGGCAGAACGACGATCCTGATTCCGAATCAGGGCCGGGAGCATAGCATTTTCCAATGCGGTAAAATCGGGCAGCAAATTAAAAAACTGGAACACAAAACCAATGTGACCATTGCGAAAGTTTTCCAAATAGCCATTGGATTGTTTATAAATATCCTTTCCTTGAAACAGAACGCTTCCCGTCATCGGTTTGTCGAGTCCCCCAAGGACATGTAGAAGGGTGCTCTTGCCCACCCCTGACGCGCCAATAATTCCCAACACTTCTCCCGATAAAACATGAAGGCTCGTCTGGGCAAGAACGTGGATCACCTCGCGCGGAGTCGAATAGCTTTTATCGACATTAACCGCTTCGATCAGGCATTTTTGTTTCGGGCTAGCGGAATTCGAATCACTCATAGCGCAGACCTTCCACAGGGTCCAGCCGGGAAGCTCTCCAAGCCGGATACAATGAGGCCAAAAAACAAATGACAATCGAAAATACCACGATAAGAAATGAATCGAAGTACTGAATCTCTGAAGGGAGCTTGTCCAGATAATACACATCGCTGGGAAAAGCGGTGATACCAAAAAGGTCTTCAATGAAACCGACAATCTCGTTCAGGTTCGGCACAACGGTAAAACCGCCAACACAACCGACCGCCGTCCCGACGATGCCAATGATCAACCCCTGATAGCTGAAAATTTTCATAATGCTGGATCGGGAAGCCCCCATGGATTTCAGAATGGCGATTTCCTTGTTCTTTTCCATAACCACCATAAACAAGGTGCTGACAATATTAAAGGCCGCCACCAGAATAATCAGAATCAGAATGATGAACATCACAATTTTTTCCAGGCGCAATGCGGAAAATAAATTTTTGTTCATCTGCATCCAGTCTCTGGCGTAATAGGGGAATCCCAGGCTTTGTTGAATTTCTGCAGCAACCTGGTCTGCCTGCTCGATATCTTCCACACGAATCTCAATGCCGCTGACCTTTCCCTTCATGGAAAAAAATTTTTGCGCGGAGTATATAG
>CATMOP010000105.1 GCA_950072225.1 uncultured Nitrospina sp. | reverse complement strand
TATTTGTCCGTTAACACAGATAATTTTTGTTTCTCCTAACATGCAACGAAACAAAGTAAAGCGGGAAACTCCTAAAAGTAAATAATTTTTTAAAGTCATTTTACAAATGCCCATACATAGAGTAATCCCATCATCATAATAAAGAAAGCAATAATTCCAACAATAAAAAACCACCCAAAGACTAGTCTAGAGTTATCCATAAGGCTCTTTCTTCTTAAAAGTTTTATCCAGTAAAAATGGGAGTTGTTTTTTTTGGTTTTGATTTTAACTGTTCCTTTGCCTTTGCATCTAGGACAGGGTTTGGGCGGCACAATACAGTATATTAGAAACCCGGATCCAAAACACATTTTACATATTTCATTCATCGTTCTGTTGGTTTTGTTCCATGTGGACCTGTATGTCCTGGTAGTTTGCCGGTTTTTTTAATAGTTTATTGAGAAAGCTTGTGGGAACACTGGACGCGATCCGCGAGAAAAAAGGATCAGAATAAGTTGGCCTTGAGGGCCGTTGCAAAGGGTATTTCTAAAAATCGCTTTTGGCTATGAGCGGTTCTTATAAATAAGGGTTGGCGAGTCCGCCGAGGGCAGATAGCAAAGGCTCATCAAGCCGAGATAACCCTTTGCTAGCCTATAAAAGTTATTGCTCGAGGCCCCACGCTTAGTGGTTGCCTTAGACAAAATTACCGAAATATTAAGCAAAGATTCTCAAAAATTATTAAAAATTTAAACATAATTCAAAATACCACAATCATTGAAAGGAGGGCGTAATGGCCGCCACAAAGGAAGATGTAGTTTCCTTCATAGATAATATGACTGTTCTGGAAATGTCCGAGTTTGTAAAAGAATTGGAAGACAAATATGGTGTGACCGCAGCGGCACCAGCAGTTGCGGTTGCAGCCCCTGCGGCAGGGGGGGAGTCCGCCGCCGAAGAGAAAACCGAGTTCGATGTGATTCTTACTGCCATAGGTGATAAGAAAATTCAGGTGATCAAGGAAGTCCGCACCATTACAGCCTTAGGGTTGAAAGATGCTAAAGATTTGGTAGAGGCCGCTCCCAAAGCTATCAAGGAAGGCGTGAAGAAAGAGGAAGCTGAAGAAATTCAAAAGAAAATTGAAGAAGTTGGCGGAACGGTGGAGGTGAAGTAACGGAAAACGGGAATAATAATTTTACCCATGCCTTAACAGGTAAATTTTTCGTTAATCTTTCTTATAGAAGGATGTCACCTTATGTCGAAGAACCGTTCCCAGAGAGCGTTAGGCAATTTTAGAAAAAGAAAAAATTTCGCCCGGATTCCCACGGTCATAGATATTCCCAATCTGATCGAGATTCAGAAGAAGTCATTCGAATACTTCCTGCAATGGGATGTTGACCCCAACAAACGCGAGTTTAGGGGATTGGAAGAGGTCTTTAGTGACGTTTTTCCGATTTCCGACTTGAATATCAATGCCCGTATCGAGTATGTCGGATTTGAGGTCGGTATTTGGGAATGCGGTTGCGGCGAGTTCAAGGAACTCGGCGGACCGGGAGTCATATGTCTTTCCTGTAAACAGGAAGTCACCTACAAGGGAAAGCACAAGCTCAGTGAGTGCCGGCAGAAAGGTCTTTCCTATTCTGACCCCATAAAGATAATGGTCAGGCTGGTCCTTTTCGACCGGGAAGTGATTGATGTCAACGCGCGTTCCCTGAAGGACTTGAAAGGCAGGATGATTGTCGAAGAGGTTAAGCGTCCCAAGACCTCTAAAACCCTGATCTCCGCAAAAACAGAAATCACCAATGAAATTCTGAAAGTTTTGGAGGATCATAAGGTTCCCACCGTCACTGTTAATACCGTAAGGGAAGTCAAGGAGCAGAAAATATTCCTTGGTGAAATGCCGATGATGGGCCCCACCGGAACATTTATGATAAACGGGGTCGAGCGGGTCATTGTGAGTCAAATGCACCGTTCTCCAGGCGCGTTTTTCTCGCATGATAAGGGAAAATCCCATGTGAGCGGCAAGATTCTCTTTTCTGCGAGGATTATCCCGGATCGGGGTTCCTGGGTGGACTTCGAGTTTGATATTAAAGATATTTTGTATGTAAAGATTGACCGCCGACGCAAACTGCCAGCGACCATCCTGCTTCAAGCCTTTGGCATGGATACCAAGACCATTCTTGAAACCTATTACCCGATCGAGAAAATCAGCATCAGTAAAGATTCGCGGTTCTTTATGAACAGTAAGAACCTGTTGATCGGGTTCAAGGTTAAAGAGGATGTTATCGACCCTAAAACGGATGATGTTCTGCTCAAATCCGGTAAGAAAGTTTCCGTGACCGTAGCCAAGAAGCTGAAAAGGATGTCCAGGTCTACGAAGGTGGAGATTGACCCGGAAAGCCTGATTGGCCGATACCTGTTTGACGAAATCATTGATCCCGAGACCGGCGAGATAGAGGTCGATTCGAATCAGGAGATTACCGAAGGCGTTTTTGAGGTTATAAAAAAGAATAAGCTGAGTGAGATTAAAATTCTTCACATTGATGAGGAATCGTCTGATACCGCCATTCGCGATACCCTTGTTGCGGCCAAAACCCAGACTCAGGATGATGCCATTCGCGAGGTCTACAAAAGGCTCCGCCCTGGAGACCCTCCGACACCGGAAATCGCCCGGTCGCTGTTCAGCAACCTGTTCTTCAACCCCAAGCGATATAATTTGTCTGTGGTTGGCAGGATCAAGATGAACCAGAAGTTTGGGTTGGACATTCCCTTGGAAAACCGGTTGTTGACCTTGGAAGATATGGTCGCCGTGGTGAAGTATATTGTCGATCTCAGGAATGGGATCGGTGCTATTGACGATATTGACCATCTCGGCAACCGCAGGGTTCGCGCTGTGGGAGAGTCTCTGGAAAACCAGTTCCGCGTGGGAATGGTGCGCATGGAGCGGGCCATCGTAGAGCGCATGTCTATCCAGGATTTGGATGTTGCCATGCCGCACGACCTGATCAATTCCAAGCCCGTGACGGCCGCAATCAAGGAATTTTTTGGTAGTAGTCAGTTATCCCAGTTTATGGACCAGACCAACCCTTTGTCCGAGGTGACACACAAGCGACGGTTGAGCGCGTTGGGTCCGGGCGGGTTGACCCGTGAGCGAGCAGGATTCGAGGTGCGGGATGTACACCCAACGCATTATGGCCGTATATGTCCTATTGAAACTCCTGAAGGTCCAAATATTGGGCTGATCGCCTCCTTGAGCACCTATGCCAGGGTGAATACTTATGGTTTTATTGAAACGCCCTACCGCAAAGTTGAGGGTTCCGTAGCCAAAAATGATGTCGAGTTTCACACTGCTTTGGTAGAGAATCAATTTATTATCGCCCAGGCTAATGTCGAACTGGATGAGAAAAAGAAATTCGTTCAGTCTATTGTGTCGGCCAGAAAAGGTGGCGATTTTATCTTGTCTCCCAGTGACAAGGTGGATTATATGGACGTGTCGCCCAAGCAGTTAATCAGTGTGGCGGCGTCTCTAATTCCTTTTCTTGAAAACGATGACGCTAACCGTGCCCTGATGGGCTCGAACATGCAGAGGCAGGCAGTTCCTCTTGTGCGGGCTGAGGCGCCTCTGGTGGGAACGGGTATGGAGGCGATCGTGGCCCATGATTCCGGGGCGGTAGTGATCGCTGAAAATGATGGCGAGGTCATCAGCGTCGATGCGACTCGCATTGTCATCCGCACCGAAAAGAAGTCCAAAGGCAAAATCAAGACAAAGCGCAGTCAGCTGGATTCGAATGTGGATATTTATACGCTGAGCAAATTTCAGCGGTCGAACCAAAATACCTGTGTCAACCAGCGTCCCCGGGTATTTTCGGGAGACAATATCCAGCGCGGTGATGTGCTCGCAGACGGTCCTTCCACTGATCAGGGTGAGCTGGCTTTGGGGCGAAATATTCTTGTGGCGTTCATGCCTTGGGGTGGTTACAACTTTGAGGATGCCATCATCGTTAGTGAAAGGCTGGTTAAAGAAGATGTGTACACCTCCATTCATATTGAAGAATTTGAGGTGGAGGCTCGTGACACCAAGCAGGGTAAAGAAGAAATCACCCGGGATATCGCCAATGTCGGGGAAGACGCCCTGAAGAATCTGGATGAAAGTGGGATCATCCGAATTGGTGCCAACGTGAAACCCAATGATATTATGGTTGGCAAGATCACGCCCAAAGGCGAGACCCAATTGAGTCCCGAAGAAAAACTTCTTAAAGCGATCTTTGGCGAAAAGGCGGGAGATGTGCGCGATACTTCCCTCAGGGTTCCTCCTGGAGTCCAGGGAACGGTCATCGATGTCAAGGTCTTTTCCAGAAAAGGGATCGATAAAGACTCCCGAACCCTTGCTATAGAAGAAGAAGAGATCACGCGCATTGAAAAGGACTACAACGATGAAATAAAGATCGTTAAAAACGAAACCGAGAAAAGGATGCGCTCCCTCCTCGTGGGTAAAGAAGCGGCGAAGTCCACAACCAAAGGGCGGGTCAGCTTTAAGAAGGGGCAGGTGATTGATGACGCATTGATCGCTAAAATGAGTATCAAGGATCTTGCAAAAGTTCCGACCAAAGCTGTCGATGAAAAAACGCTTCAGGAAATGGAAAGTAATTGCAAGAATCAAGTCCAAATTCTGAAGTCCATGTTGGAGGAAAAGGTTGCGCGCTTGAAAAAAGGCGATGATTTGGCCCCGGGTGTGATCAAACTGGTCAAGGTGTTTATGGCCATGAAACGCAAATTGCAGGTGGGCGATAAAATGGCTGGGCGCCACGGGAATAAGGGTGTGGTTTCTACCATTGTCCCGGAAGAGGATATGCCCTTTATGGAAAGTGGTCAGCCGATTGAACTGATCCTCAATCCTCTGGGGGTGCCCTCCAGAATGAATGTAGGTCAGATACTCGAAACCAATCTTGGTATGGCCGCCAAAGCGCTTGGTGAACACATGGCTACCCCGGTGTTCGATGGTGCCCGCGAGGATGAAGTCAAGGAACTTCTTGTGAAGGGCAATTGCTCTAAAACAGGAGAGATCACTCTTATTGATGGAAGGAACGGACAGTATTTCCGGCAAAAGGTGATGGTAGGTTACCTGTATATGCTTAAACTGCACCATCTGGTCGATGACAAGATCCATGCCCGGTCTACGGGGCCGTATTCTCTGGTGACTCAGCAACCTCTGGGAGGTAAGGCCCAGTTTGGCGGGCAGAGACTCGGGGAGATGGAAGTCTGGGCACTGGAAGCCTATGGCGCAGCTTATACCCTACAGGAAATGCTTACGGTAAAATCTGATGATGTTGAGGGTCGCAAGCGAATGTATGAGGCGATCGTCAAGGGAGACACCCATTTGAATCCCAGCCTGCCTGAATCGTTCAACGTTCTGATCAAAGAGCTGCAAAGTTTGGCTATTGATGTGGAGTTGATCGAGTCGGGAAAGTAGTTCGTCGCAATTAAAAATCATCGTTTAGTTTTTAAAGCCTCTGGATTGTTTAGATTCGGCAGGCTGCGGAAAATTATAGAAAATTTCAGCGGTTTGCGAAAACCTCAAAAAGGAGAAGTCCCTGGTGGATAACCTGTCATATTTCGATAAACCAAAAAATCCGATCATGTTTGATGCCATCCGCGTGCGGATCGCATCCCCGGAAAAAATCCGTTCATGGTCTTACGGAGAAGTCAAAAAACCCGAGACCATCAACTACCGGACCTTCAAGCCGGAAAGGGACGGTCTTTTCTGTGCCAAGATATTCGGGCCGGTGAAGGACTGGGAGTGCACATGCGGTAAATACAAACGAATGAAGCACAAGGGCGTCATCTGTGAGAAGTGTGGCGTGGAAGTTATTCTTTCAAAGGTTCGTCGGGAACGCTTGGGGCATATTGAGTTGGCCAGTCCGGTAGCCCATATCTGGTATTTCAAGGGTCTCCCCAGTCGCCTTGGGCATTTGCTGGATATCCCGCTGAAAGATCTTGAACGCATTATATATTTTGAAAACTATGTGGTGACGGATCCGGGTGACTCGGATATGGAAATCGGCCAGATTTTGACCGAGGAGGAGTATCGGGAAATGGAAATGGAGTTCCCTGATACGTTTCGGGCAATGATTGGCGCTGAAGGGGTCGCGGAACTGCTCAAACCCATGGATCTGGATGCCACATCGGTGGAATTGAAAGAGGAGATGGTCACCACCAAGTCGGTGATGAACCGGAGAAAAATTGCCAAACGATTGAAAATCATTGAAGCGTTTCGTAAGTCAGGAAACAAACCGGAATGGATGATCCTCAAGGTTGTACCTGTGATTCCGCCCGAATTGCGTCCGCTGGTTCCTCTGGATGGAGGGCGGTTTGCCACCTCTGATCTGAACGATCTTTATCGTCGGGTGATCAACCGGAATAACCGGTTGAAACGCCTGCAGGAATTGAAGGCCCCGCAGATCATCATCCGAAATGAAAAGAGGATGTTGCAGGAAGCGGTTTCAGCCCTGTTCGATAATGGGCGTAGAGGTCGTACCCTGCGCGGAACCAACAAGCGTCCGCTGAAGTCTTTGAGCGACATGCTCAAGGGCAAGCAGGGCCGGTTCCGGCAGAACCTGCTCGGCAAGCGCGTCGACTATTCGGGCCGTTCGGTCATCGTGACCGGCCCCGAACTCAAGCTGCACCAGTGCGGCCTGCCCAAGAAGATGGCGCTCGAACTGTTCAAGCCGTTCATCTACGCCCGCCTCGACGCCAAAGGCCTGAGTATGACGCTCAAGCAGGCGAAAAAGTGGGTCGAGAAGGAGCGCAAGGAAGTCTGGGACATCCTGGATGAAGTCATCCGCGAACACCCGGTTCTTCTGAACCGTGCACCAACGCTCCACCGTCTTGGCATTCAGGCGTTCGAGCCGGTGCTGATCGAGGGCAAGGCGATCCAGCTTCACCCGCTGGTTTGCGCC
>CATMOP010000104.1 GCA_950072225.1 uncultured Nitrospina sp. | reverse complement strand
AAAAAATTTCGCAGAACTGGGAAACGCCACATACAGGAACAACTCACCGAGCAAAACCTGAAACCTTTTCTGCTCTGGATCACTGCGCTTGGCCCAATGTTTTCCCAAAGCTTTTTGGCTGATCTCGGCAACATTTAACCAAACCAAAGCGGATTGGGCATGTTTCTGATTTTCTGCATCTTTCTGGCTGGAAAGACTCTTTTCCTTATTAATCTGGCGAATTTCTCCCAAAAGCTGTTGCACCGATGCCTGAGGTCCAAGATCATTGGATTCTGCCCAGAGCAGGCCGGGAATCGCAAAAACAACAGTTAGAACCATTAAGGAAAAAATTTTATTCATATTCGCCTATGATACATTCAAATATTGAGCGGCCGGGCCACGCCCGGAAGGAACTTGCTCCACGCCTTCGGCGGTCGCGTGTGGTGCCCTTCACTAGCTTTCATGCCCTGGGTATTAGCATTACCAACGGGCGCTATGCCAGCTATTTTAAGAAACTAAAATTATAACGCAAACCACAATATAATTTAAAAATATTACCAACCAATAGTTCTAACCAACCTATGGTAAAAGGCCCCTTGCCAACAAAGATTTTGAAACTCCATAAAACTTTCCGGAAATTCCGGCGTTGGGTTTTCCTGCTTGCTCTTTTCCCCGCTATATTATCCGGCAAAACAACCTTTGCCGGTCAATCCGAGATAGATAAACAATACCAGCAAGCCAAGACGCTGGCAGAGTTTGAAAAAATCGCAAAGAAAATCCAAAAAATCTTGGAAAAAGAACCCGGCAGACCGGAATGGGAATGGCGGCTGGCCCGTTCGCATTACTCAGTCGCGAAACGTGCTGGCAGCGAAGACAGCAAAAACCATCATTACAACCGATGCATAGAACGCAGTAGCCGGGCCTTGGATATGAGGCCCAACTCTGCCATCAGCTATTTTTACCGTGCTCTATGCAAGGGGAAACAAGGAGAGATGAATGGTATCTGGTCCAGCTTGGGGATCATCGGGCCCTTTGAAGAGGATATGAAAAAAGCGATGGAACTCGACCCGGGTATCCAGAACGGAGGCCCACATCGTGCACTTGGCAAGCTGTATCTGGAATTGCCCTTTTTTCTCGGTGGCAGTGATGATAAATCGGTTTACCATCTTGAGGAAGCAGTTCGCCTGAGCCCTGATCACGCTGAAAACCATCTTGGACTGGCCCAGGCTTATTACGCACAAAATAATTTCAACTCCGCCCGAAAATCGCTTCTCACATTACTGCGTCTGACCGATAATGTTGCCGACGATGAAGATCTCTTAAAATTAAGGACAAAAGGCCAGGAACTGATGAAAAAGCTGGCTCCTGATTTCCAAGACCCATGATTAAAGAAATTAGAATTCGCAATTTCGCCATCATAGAAAATCTGGCGGTGAACTTTGAAAAAGGCCTGAATGTGCTGACGGGTGAAACCGGCGCGGGTAAATCCATCATCATCGATGCGCTGAATCTCCTGCTTGGAGGTAGAGCAGATACCGACTCCATTCGTTCTGGAGAAACCACCGCTTTTGTGGACGGAGTATTTGAAGTTACAGACCCCAAAACTCTCGACTTGATTCGAGAATCCGGCATCGAAATGGAAGAATGCGAACTTCTTGTCAAACGCCAGATTTCCAATTCCGGGAAAAACCGCTGCCTGCTTAATGACAGCCCGGTCACGGTTTCTACCCTGGCAAAAATCGGCGACCGCTTGGTGGACCTGCACGGACAACACGATCACCAGGCCCTGCTGCACCCTGAAACCCATATCGATCTTTTAGATCTATATGGCAAATCCGGAGATATCCGGGATGAGTTTTCCCGGAATTTCTCGGACTACCTGGCCCAGGCAAAAAAACTGCACTCCATGAAAATGGATGAACAAGAACGGTTACAAAAAGAGGAATTCCTCAGCTTTCAACTCTCCGAAATTGATGAAGCCGGACTTTCAGAGCAAGAGGAAGAAGAAATCAAGGCAGAAAGCAATAAACTGAAACACGCAGAAAAAATCCGCGCCGGCCTGCAACAAAGCCAACACCTTTTGACCGATGAACAGGGTTCCATATTAGAAAACCTGGGGCAAGTTTTGAAGGAGCTGGAATCTGTTCTTGAAATCGACTCCGGTCTGGCAGAAACGGTTGAGCGGTCCCGCTCCGCCTACTATGAACTGGAAGAGGTGGTGGAATCTTTACGCAGTTATGACCGGTCTTTGGAATTCAACCCCAATCGGCTGGAAGAAATAGAAGACCGGCTCGCCGAGATAAACGGACTGAAACGAAAATATGGCAACGACATCCTTGAAATATTAAAGCGCCGGGATCTGATCGCAGAAGAATTGCAGCAGTTGGCCTCCAATGAAGAAAATATGAAAGTCCTGCAAGAAGCGCTGAGGCAAAAAGAAGAAGTGCTATCTAAACTCGCTATCCGTCTGGCTGAAAAAAGGGAGTCTGCGGCAAAAAAATTTACGGGCAGTGTTGAAAAGGAACTGAAAGAACTGAGTATGGGCAATGTCCGGTTTGGAGTACGTTTTGATTACCCGCCTGACCCCGATGGATTTATTCTGTTCCGAAAAGAGAAAATGAAAGCCACGCCAACCGGATTGGGCACGCTTGAATTTTTGTTTTCCCCTAACCCGGGCGAGGAACTGCGCCCTCTGGTTAAAATCGCCTCAGGCGGTGAAGTGTCCCGGGTGATGCTGGCTTTAAAATCAATTTTGAACGATCAGGACACCATTCCGGTGATGATTTTTGATGAAGTGGATACGGGCATCGGAGGAAGTGTGGCGGAAAAAGTAGGGATTAAATTGCAAAAAGTCGCCACGACCAAACAGGTTCTCTGCATCACCCATCTCCCACAGATAGCCGGGTTGGCTTCTTCCCATTTCCGCATTGAAAAAGAGGTGAAAGGGAAACGCACCCGGTCCAGCATTCACCTGCTGGAATATGAAGAACGCGTTGAAGAACTGGCCCGCATGTCCAGCGGTGAAACCATCACCGATGCTTCCCTCGAACACGCCCGCGAAATGCTCCGCCCCGGCCTCACGCCTAGTGGCGGCTAGTGGATTGGTTGGCGACGGCTTCGGCGGCTTTTTTGGCGGCTTCGGGGTCACCCAGATAATAATGTTTGATGGGTTTCAAGTCCGCGTCTAATTCATAGACCAACGGAATGCCGGTAGGAATATTCAATTCCAGAATATCGTCTTCGCTGATCTGGTCCAGATGCATGACCAGGGCTCTTAAGCTGTTGCCATGCGCGCAAATCAAAACTTTTTTTCCGGCTTTGATGGAAGGTACGATTTGGTCAAACCAATAGGGCAAAAATCGGTCGACCGTATTCTTTAAAGCTTCGGAAGCAGGCAATTGGTGTATTCCGGCATAGCGGGGATCTTTTGCAGGCAACCTTTCGTCATCTTCAGTGAGAGGAGGAGGGGGAGTGGCATAACTTCTGCGCCAGATTTTCACCTGCTCTGCCCCGTGCTTCTTTGCCGTTTCGGCTTTGTTCAATCCTTGCAGAGCACCATAGTGGCGTTCGTTCAGCTTCCAGGACTGGATGACGGGAATCCACATCAAATCCATTTTATCCAATACAATCCACAAAGTTCGAATTGCCCGCTTGAGGACAGAGGTGTGGGCCAAATCGAAAGTATAACCTTCTTCCAGAAACAGTTTTCCAGCCGTCTCGGCTTCCTGTTTTCCCTGTTCGGTCAGGTCAACATCGGTCCAACCGGTAAACCGGTTTTCCAAATTCCATTGGCTCTGGCCATGTCTTAAAAGGACCAACTTATACATTTTTCAAACTCCCGGCAAATCAATCCCTAAAGATTCATCAAATTTGACCGCAATATCCCATAAATGGAAAGCAGAGGGGGAAATTTCTACTCACTCCCAGCTAATTTCCATAAAAACATTGTAATTCAAATAGTTACAATTACCCTAGGGCTTTGGGAAATCTATAATATCCCCCCCCACAAACAGGGGAATTATGCAAAATCAGACCTGTGAGAAAAATTGATTTTTTTAAGTTAAATGTTTGATTTATCAGATGTTATGAATTATATTGTTATCAATCATAAAATTGTTTGCCATAACCTTATCGGGAAAGCTGTAGATTTTTTTTAAGCTTTCTGCTGACAATAGGTTGACATTTTCGGAGAAAAGCAAGCGATTATGGAGAGTATCTCTCATTTTTATCGTCAAGTTAATAGTGGTTTTCTAAATAAAAGCTGCGATCAGGGTTTTGAAATTTCTTATCTCGCGGAATACGATGAGAACGATCAACCGCTGTTCCAGAAATTTGTGCACTACACGCCGGAGAACCACGAAAAGATCAAAAAAATGATGGAGGGCGATGATTGCATGGAGTTTTTCATCCATGAAACCGACCTCATCAAATACTATAAAGATTTCAAAATGGGGCAACTGCAAAAAGCTCTGGAAAACGAACCGCCGAAAAAGGTTTTAAAAGATGCCTACCTTTTGAGCGAACAGGTGATCAAGGAATATTTTGAGAACATCGGTTCCTCGCGCATTTTACGTACCCTGGAAGGTCTGGTTAAAATAATTCAGGAATGCATGGATCGTGGAGACCTTGAATTTATAGATATTTTCCAGGTCACTAAAAAGGATTATCATTCCTATACCCATTGCATCAACATTGGTATGTATTGCATGGCACTGGCAAATAAATTGCAAATGCAACCGGAAGCCGTGCGCGAGATCGGTCTGGGCGGCATGCTATTCGATATTGGCAAAAAGTCCGTTCCCTATGAAATTATAATGAAAGAGGGGAAACTGGAGCCGGAGGAGTTCCAGTTCATTCGCAAACATCCGTCAGCGGGCCGAAAGGCGCTCAACGATATGAAATGTTATAGCGAAAACATTCTAAGAATGGTGGCGGAACATCATGAAAAGTTTGACGGCACCGGCTACCCGTTCGAATTAAAGGGAGAGAAGATTTCCCTGTACGCAAGAATTTGTAACATCATGGATGTTTTTGGGGCTTTAACCGCCCCCCGTAAAAATCGACCGGGCATGACTCCTTTTGCCGCCCTGACTGAAATGAAAAACAATATGGAAGGGCAGTTTGACATGCGAATTTTGGTCAACTTCATCAAAACCCTTGCGGATGCTGCTGCGGCAAAAGTTTCTGCGTCCAAAACAGCGGGCACTTCGCGATCATCCAGCAACCAGGTAGCGGCTAGCGCCTGATTGGTACTGTCCCTGAAAAACCACCCCCGGATTTTTCCAGCATATCTGCTTTTTGTACCTTTTTCCTTTCGGCCAGATTCAAGCGACTTGTTCTTTACCCTGCCTGCTGAATAAAGGTAAGATAGGCTCTATCAATACTTGCATGGAGAATGCCTGTGTTTGTCGAGGTCGATTCCAACACCAATACGGACCGGAGCTTCAATATGATTTTTCGGGATATCAGTCTCCCCCGGGAATTGTATTGCATCAAATACCCGGTAAACGGGGAGGAACAACCGGTTCAGATCACGGGTTGGGACGCGGAGTCCAATACATCATGCCCCGCTTATGCCTGCAAAGTGGAAGAATCCGGAGATGGGGTTGCCCTGCTCATTTATGGCGGGTCCGGTGGGGTGCGTATGAAATCACTTGAAGACGAAACACAATGGGACACCGGGTCTTCCAGTCAGTGGGGAGACACACATTTGGTCTATCCGGCGGATTGTTTTATCGTTTATAAAGACGAGTTGTAACCCGGGCAACGCCCGGTGGTAATGAGCAGTAGCTTATTAAGCCGAGATAACTCTTTGCTCGCCAGTGAAAGCTATTGTAAATTGGCCCCACGCCGAGTGGCGGGCAGGACCAGTTGGCGGATGGTCTCTTCCTCTATTGGATTTGCGAATTGGCTATGGACACAATGAGCCAGGAATTCCCGATTGCCTTTTTGACCGGTAATGGGAGATTCAGTCACAGCTTTCACTGCCCACCCTTTTTCTTCAATGAATCGGTGCAAATCAAGCAATACCCGAATATGTTTTGCCGGGTCTTTGATGATGCCACGGTTTTCCACCTCCTCTTTTCCAACTTCAAACTGGGGTTTGACCAGGGTAATCAATTCCCCCTCCGGCTTGAGGATTTCCAGTAAAGGGGGTATGACAAGCTTGAGGGAGATGAACGACACATCGACCACGGCCAAGTCCAGCATTTCCCCGATATCCTCTTTGGATAAGGTTCGGGCGTTTTTCCGGTCCAGACAAATGACCCGGGGGTCGCTCCGGAGTTTCCAGTCCAACTGTCCGTAGCCCACATCCACCGCATACACTTTTTCAGCGCCATTTTGTAAAAGACAATCGGTAAAACCGCCGGTGGAGGCTCCCACATCTATAGCGATTTTTCCTGAAAGCAATACCCGGAATTGTTTTAAGGCATGATCCAGCTTCAATCCGCCCCTGCTGGCAAAGGGTTGGAGCTCACCAATAATAACGGGAAGGCAATCTACAGGAACCAGTCGGCCAGGTTTATCGGCAAGGGTATCCCGCACCCTTACTTTTCCCGAGAGGATGATGCTCCTGGCTTTTTCCCGGGTGGAGACGAGTTTTTTTTTACCAGCAACTGGTCCAGGCGGATTTTTTCAATCTTTTGCGTCATCTTCATCCTCAACCGGAAACAGCTCGGTTGCCAGCTCACCTTTCTGGTTTTTGGTGAGCTTTTCTATTTTTGCTTCGGCTTCATTCAATTTCTTGGAACAAACACGCGACATTTTAATTCCTTCTTCAAAAATCTCGAGGGACTTATCAATATCCAGTTCGCCTTTTTCCAGGTCATCGACTATTTTTTCGAGTCTTTGAATGGCCTTTTCAAATTTTATTTCACCCATAATCGGCCTCTTTGAAAACGAGTTTATATTGACAATAAACCGTTGTTAGAATTATATTAGCTTTTTCCCCATTTTTTCCTAAAAACTATTTTTTGGTTTAGCTATGGACACCGTTGGCGATCG
>CATMOP010000103.1 GCA_950072225.1 uncultured Nitrospina sp. | reverse complement strand
GGCACTGATAATTTCTGTATCCAGCTTGCGGGCCAGAGCCAGAGAGGTCTCACTTTTTCCCGAATTCGTTGGGCCGGTCAGTATAATTAAAGGAAGCATAAATTTGCTCCATCTCCTTCGAGTAAGTTTGGTCCTTATTATAAACCGCAAGCGGAGGGGCTACGGTAAAATCGGATTTTTTTCCTTTAAGGGCAGAAACCAGAAATATTTTTGCGGCAGTCTGGAAATTGCCATGAATGAAACGGGCTTGACGAGGATATAAACTCCGGCATTCCAATTCCCGCAGGGTTTCGCCCATTCGCTCGGGCGGATAGGCAAGAACTATTTGGCCACCCGTTTTCAGCAGGGGAGCAGATTTGTCCAGCAGGGAATTCATATTGAGGGACAGTTCATGCCGGGCCAAGGCTTTTCCTGCATCGGGATTGATCCTTCCTGTCTGGATCTTACGGTAAGGAGGATTGGAAACAATATGGTCAAAAGATTCGGGTTCCAGGTTTTCCGCTTCCTTGAGGAAATCGCCGTGAATGAGGGTGATTTTTTGCATCATTCCATTTTGCTGAATATTTTTTTGTGCTTGCGAACAATCCTGAATTTCAATGGCGGTTATTTTGAGGCTCGGTTCTCTCTGCACCAGCAATATAGGAATGATGCCGCAACCGGTGCCGATATCCAGTACCGACTGGCCGGGTAAAAGGGACATGAAATCGGCCAGCAGGAACGGTTCGATGGAATAACGGTAGCCGGTTTTTTCCTGGTCAATAACCAGTTCTTTGAGGGGTTTTGTGCTGTCCACAAGGGTATTGTCTTGCAGAACTATTTGTTTGTAAAGCGGTAATTGTTATACTGTGGGTCATTTCCCTCTGTCCCGTAAAAGGGCTATTTTGCAAGGAGAAGTAATGGATTCTTTAGTGGCCGAACAGGTTTGGGCGGTAGTGATGTTTGTGCTGGGCAGTTTTATCCTCAATACCTGCAGTAAATGGGAGAGGGCAGACCAGGCTGTTTTGAAGGAGTCCAAAAGCTACGGCCGAAGAAAGTCGGACATTGTCAAACCCAGAACCCTCAGAGGCACCCTCATGACCCTGCTGGGTGCGGGTCTTTGCCTGGGCGGTATGATTTTATTCCTATTGCACATCTAGCTACTTGCCGCTACTCGGCGTAGGGCCAGCGTGGCGGTGATACCCCTGCGGGGCCAATGTGAGCATCCCCCTGACAAGGGGGACTGAGGGGGTTACTTAAATCGTTATCGCGTGCACACTGAGTACAGCGAGTTATGCTCATCATTTGCCTTCATGCCCCGAATGGGGTATCACGCTGGCCGAGCAGTTGTTTGTTAAAAATTTCACGTCCTTCCAGAATTTCGAGTTCGATCACCACTTTAAATAAGGGTAAAGAAAATTTCATCCCTTTGAGTTTGACCGCATCTTTTTCCGGGACTAAAAAGAATAGGGCTCCTTCTTTTTCAGCCCGGGCCTCCAATTCTTTAACATCCTGCGAAGTGTAAGGATGATGATCGGGAAAGGCCTTGAAAAATTTTAGTTGAATCTGCGAGTCCAGCAAAATCTGTTTGAACCCTTCCGGTTTTGCGATGCCACAAAACGCGGCAACCGGTTCATTTTTTAATATCTCCGCATCCAGCACGTCATCCTCCTCCATGCGAATTACGCAATCCAGGCGAAGGTGCGTTTTAATCTGGGGAATGGAACCCAGGAGATGCGGATCAAAATTTATGGGACCACGGGAATAGCGGGTAAAGCAGACCAGGTCTGCCCTTCTTGTTTCTCCTGCCGGTTCACGCAGTTCGCCTGCAGGAAATAAATGGCCATTACCGAGGGGGCTGGAATGATCGAAAAGCAGGATATCCAGATCGCGGCTTAAGGCCAGATGTTGAAAACCGTCATCCAGAATCAGAGTATCCACGCCAAAATGTTCGAGCGCGTACCGCCCTGTCTGGTAACGGTCCGGCCCGGTTAAAACCGGAACGTTTTTGAGTTTTTCCGCCATCATGACCGCTTCATCGCCAACCCATTCCGGGGAAAGAAGTGTCTGTTTTCCATCGCAGACAACATTGACCGGGTCACGGGATTTTCCGCCATAACCCCGACTGAGAATGGCGGGTTTGAATCCGTTACCCCTGAGTATTTCGGCAATCATCATGACAAAGGGCGTTTTTCCTGTTCCCCCTAAGGTCAGGTTGCCAACGCTGATCACACGGCAGTCGAGCTTGCGGCGGGGGAACACCCCCCATCTGTAAGTCCAGAGGCGAAAACGGTGGCCCAGCAAATAAAAGAAGGAAACGAGTTTCAAGATGGCAAAAGCAGGAAACCAGTACCATTTGCGATCGGGCGATATGACTTTATAGAAAATTTCAGACATGATTTTCAGCCAAGTTTATAACGAATTGGGAGTATACTCCCGGGGTATGGATTTTTTGTATTATATTCTGACAGGAGGGCTACTGCTTTTAGCTTCTCCTTTTATCATTTTAAGAGCACTGGTTTCTTCCTCTTTCCGCAATCAAATCAAGGAAAGAATGGCAGGAGCCCGCTCATTGCCGGAATTAAAAGGCACGCTGTGGATTCACGCCTCATCGGTTGGGGAAGTCCGCCTGGCTAAAACCTTGATTGCTGGTCTTATAAAGGATGGGGAGTCTCGCCCGATCGCCCTGTCCACTTTTAGTCCCACCGGTTATGCGCTAGCCCGAGAAGAAAATCTTCCCAACGTATTCCGACTGCCACTAGACTTCCCCCTCTGGATGAATCCGGTCTTTGAGCGGATACAACCCGCCAAACTGGTTCTGATCGAAGCGGAATTATGGCCTTGCTTGCTTCGTCAATGCAAAGATCGAAGCATTCCCGTAATCCAGGTGAACGGAAGAGTTTCAGAAAAATCGGTTCAGCAGTATGGAAAACTTCCGGCCTTCTTTCTATGGATGACGGAATCGATCCAACAGTTTTCCATGCGAACCCAGATTGATGCGGACCGGCTATTGCAAATCGGCGTGGCCAAAGAAAAAGTCCGGGTGACGGGAAACATAAAATTCGATGTAACCCAGAAAGAAGACAACTTTCAAGCAGAGTGGGGTGCCGACTCCCTGATTCTGGTCTTTGGATCCACTCGGCCGGGAGAGGAAGGCCCAATAATGGAAGCATTGGTGGAACTGCAAAAAGAGTTCCCGGGCCTGATCGGTGTGATCGCCCCCAGACATATGCAAAGACGCCGGGAGGTCGAAGACTTGATCCGGGAATTCAAAGTGGATTATACCTTGCTCTCTCAACTGGATGGACTGGAAAACTGGACAGGCTCCCTATTACTGGTAGACAGCCTGGGAAAACTCAGTTCCTTTTACAGGAGTGCCACCGTGGCCTACGTTGGAGGGGGATTCAACCCCCGCTTTGGCGGCCATAATATTCTCGAACCGGCAGGATTGGGAAAACCGGTCCTGTTCGGCAAATTCATGAATAATTTCGAAGAAGAAGCAAAACTTCTCACGCAGTTCGGGGGAGGCATTCAAATGCAAAACATTGAGGAACTCTACGATGTTTTAAAACGGTTGCTGATGAATCCGGACGAACGCCAGAAACTTGGCCAGTCTGCGGAAAAAACCGTAAAGGCCAACAGCGGGGCCTTGCTCCGCAACATTGAACTCATCCGTTAAACAACCATTTGATGATTTTTCTCTATCACCTTTTATCTCTTTTCCTGGCAGTCCTGCTGGTTCCCCTGTTCTCACTGACAACCTTGTTCTCCAGACATAAGTGGAAAGGACTGATCCATCACTTTGGATGGGTGCCCGCTAAAACAAAACCGGGTGAAAAAACTCTCTGGTTGTATGCCCTTTCGATGGGGGAAGTGGTCGCCGCCACACCGGTTCTCAAATTATTGCGCAAACAAAGCCCCGAACTTTATATCGCGCTCTCCGTCACCACAGACTCAGGCTATGCAACGGCTCTCAATCTTGATTTCATCGACAGCGTATTTTTCCATCCGCTGGACTGCCTGCCGTTTACCCAACTGGCTTTGAGCCGGATTAACCCGGATCTTTATGTCGTCACCGATACCGGATTCTGGCCCGGCTTGATCGATCTGTTGCATAGAAAAAATGTACCGGCCCTTTTATTCAATGGCCGTATCTCAGATCGAGCGGTCCGGCGGTATCTCCGCACTGGCTCCCTTTTCAAGGAAACCTTCCAAAAATTCCACCGACTCTGCATGCAAAACACCAATGGGGAAAAAGCCGCTCTCGCACTGGGTGTGAATCGGGAACATTTTGAAGTGATTGGCGATTCAAAATACGATGCGTTGCAAACAATGACCGATGAGGAAAAAGAACAGGTCCGGCAGACTTTCAAACTGAAAGCAGACACACCAGTATGGATAGCAGGAAGTACCCATGCCGGGGAGGAAGAAATCATCCTGAACGCGCACCGGCTATTGCTGGCGAAACATCCCGATCTGGTTTTAATTCTCGCGCCACGGAGAATGGAACGGGTGAAAGAAGTGGCCGCGTTGCTTAAAAAGGAAAACTTTTCTTTCGTCCTCCGGTCATCACTGGAAAATGCAGAATCTACTTCAGTCATCCTGCTCGATACGATGGGTGAGTTGGCCAGGGTTTATTCGCTGGGGCAAATCGCATTTGTGGGCAGGAGCCTGGTCCAGCCGGGTGGAGGCCACAGCCTGATAGAACCCTTGTCTCATGGTCTTGCGGTATTGCATGGGCCTTATGTAGAAAACATCAGCCATGTCTCAGAAACAGCGCACAACCAAGGACTGGTCTTTCAGATGACAAACCCTGAAGAGCTGGAACAAAAAGTCCATACCCTTTTGAAAAATCCTTCCCATCGCCTCGAGATTAGCGAAAAAGCCAAAATCTTCATTGCCCAGCAACAGGGTGCCGCAAATAAGATGGCAGACATCATCACCCAGTGCTTGAACTTCCCTAAACCTAACTAATATATTTTAGCCCCACCTAACACCCAAAGTTTTAACCGCTTAACCTGCTAAAATATATTGCCTCCTTTAAAAAAAGCATAGACTATACCCATATCCGAAAAACATATTTTCTGCTATTTTTGGCGGAAATCAAGAGAAGGAAGAGTGGGAGTACTATCAGGACTGATTTCTATGAATTTTAATGTTCTTATGGGAAATCTCGATTTATGAAAGTAAGCACACGAATTATTTTAAGCTTTGTGATGTTAGGCGTATTCATAATTATTGCAAGCTACATGGGTATCCGGCCCATTGAAAATCAGTTAAAGGAAATTGGTACATTCCACTCGACCGCGCTTTATTCCATACAATCCATTAATTCAAAATTGACCGGAGCGGTGGAAGAAAGTTTCGCTTATGTGGTTTCCGGTGACGCCCAGGAAAAGGAAGAATTTCTGCAATGGGCGGAAAATTTTAAACAAAAAACCAAAGAATTTCGCGACCTTGCCCAACTGGACAAGCACGGAGAAGAAGATGAAAAAGCCCTTCTTGACAAGATAGTTTCTGGACAATCTGTTTTGCTCAAGCAGGCAAAAATCATGTTTAAGGAATATGAGAAGACCGGCGCCGTTTCCATCGAAACTTTTCAAAAGTATGAAGAAGCCATTGATGGGATTGTACCAATTATAGAAAATTTCGTCGAAATCGAAAAAGAAGAGGTTGAGCAAGCCCACCAAATTGCATTGGACACGATCGACCGTTCCGAAAAAACAATTTACCAAGTTGCGTTTATATCGTTGGCCCTGGCCGTGGGATTGGCCTTGTTTATTTCCAGAAGCATTGCCAAGCCGCTATTGAAATTGCAACAAGCCGCAACTAAAATCGGACGGGGAGAATTTTCCACAAAAATAGAAATTACCTCGCAGGACGAAATCGGATCGTTGGCCCATACCTTTAATAAAATGGCCAATGAGTTGCAGGAGACCACCGTTTCCCGAAATTTACTGGAATCGGCAAATCAATCCCTTCAAGCCAAGATCATCGAAAAGGAAGAAGCCGAGAAAAAAGTTACTCTTGAGCGGCAAAATCTTTACAACATTCTGGACTCTCTTCCCATGGCTTTTCATTTGCAGGCGCCGGATCATACCGTGCCGTTCGCCAATAAGGTTTTTCGTGAATTATTTGGGGATCCGGAAAAAAGGAAGTGCCATGACCTGATGCATAACCGGTCGCTACCGTGTGAGGTTTGCGAACCTTTCAGGGTCTTTGATCACGGGAAGAAGGAAATATCTGTCTGGGAGGCATTAAATGGGCGGACGTATATCACCGTGTGCACTCCTTTCACGGATGTCGATGGCAGTCCCTTGATATTGGAAATGGCCCTGGACATCACCGAACAGGAAAACGCCAAGAAGCAAGCCATCCTGGCTAAAGAAGAACTGGAATTATCCAATATAAAGGTGCAGCAATGTGAGGAAAGACTGCAATTGGCACTGGAAGCAAGTATGCCAGGTGCTTGGGACTGGAACATTCAAACAGGGGAAGTTATTTTCAGTCCACAATGGTTTGAATCCCCTGGTTACAAGAAAAATGAACTGACACCCCATGTGGATTCGTGGAAAAAACTGGTTCATCCGGATGATTTGCTTAAAACCATGGAAGCACTGGAAATTCATTTTAGAGAAGGGACGGAAGTTTATCAGGTTGAAAATCGGCTGTTGAAGAAAGATGGGTCCTGGCGCTGGAATCTTGATGTTGGAAAAGTAGTGAAACGGGATGCGGAGGAAAAACCATTGAGGATGGTCGGGGTGGACCAGGATATCACTTATCAAAAAAGGTGGAGGAAAGCCTGCGCTCTAGTGAACAACGAATCCGTCTGATTACAGATTCTTTACCGGTGCTTATTTCCTACATCGACCACGACCATTTTTTTCGTTTCAATAATAAGGGGTATGAAGACTGGTTCGGAAAATCAAGAAATGACATTCAAGACAAACACGTTAAAGAATTAATGGGAGAACAAGCTTATGAGTTAGTTAAACCAAATTTTAAAAATGTTTTATTTTGTTTTTTAGCTACTATACTTACAAATATAT
>CATMOP010000102.1 GCA_950072225.1 uncultured Nitrospina sp. | reverse complement strand
TCCTGCACCCACTCGCTCACATTACCCGATATATCATAAAGTCCAAAAGGATTAGGAGGGAAAGACCCCACCGGGGCGGAATTCTTAAAACCATCTGTCAAATTGGGGTCCCGGGTATTGAGGACACAAGTGTTGTCACAGAAATTTGCCTCCTTGCCGGTCATACTTTGCCCCCAATAATATTCTTCTTGTGTTCCCCCGCGGGCCGCATACTCCCATTCCGCTTCGGTCGGCAGGCGCAGACCCAGTTCTTTGCAATAGTCTCTGGCCCCTTCCCAGGACACAGTTTCTACGGGAAGATCCGCGCCAACATATGTGGAAGGGTTGTAGCCCATAACCGTTTGGAAAAATTTTTGCCTCACTTCATATTTCCCCATCTTAAATGGAGACAGGCAAACCTTGTGGACAGGTTGCTCATCCGGGTCTCCCAATTGGCTCCCCATCTGAAAACATCCTCCCGGTATCGCAACCAGTTCCTCCTCTGGTTTTACCTGGCTGGCGGAAATCGATTTTTTCATCACTATGGCTTTCAAAGCCTCAACTTTTTCACGCGTGGCGGCAGGAATTCCAGAATATTGGAGCCGGGTCCGGCTTCTTAGAAATAGCTTCATTTTTCCGGATTTTTTTAGAAACACCCGGTAATGCGGGACAGGTCCTTCATAATCTTCTTTTAAAAACTGGCTGAACGCATCGTCGCTTTTTTCAGATTCATCCATAGCCATTACGTTTTCATCCACCAACTCTGCCTCAAGAGGTTCCGATTCGTCTTCGGTATAAATCAGGATGTTGCGGCCGGTAGTTGCCGGCATGGCGAGAATTTTATCCAGAAGTTTTTCTGCTTCATCGTATTTTTTCAGCTTTATCTTGGTATTGGCCTGGGCTTGCAACGTAATAAAATTGCCCGGCTCCTTTTCGAGAACAGCACGAAACATTGTTTCGGCTTCCTTGTACTTCCCCAGCGAAAAGGCCTTTTCACCCTCTGCCTGGGAACCCGAACTTTCTTCCACCAAAATAAGGCTCACACTCCCTATAGTCAGTAGAAACACTACGGAAAGAATTATTGTACGGACTTGGTTAAACATAGGTCCTATCCTTAATTTGAAGTCAGTCTATAGCGGTTATTCTAAGGGAAATCGCTCCATAATTTAAGCATAAAAATATTCCCTACACTGGCCGTGGGAGGGAACTGGGCAGGGGCTCCTTAAGCCGCGAGTATCGTTGCTAGCCAATAAAAACTATTGCTCATTGGCCCCACCCTTAGCGGGGAATTTTTTCATTCTGGATACCAGCGTTGTGGGAGGAGTACCCAACAATTGCGCCGCACCATCGTTGCCGAAAACTTTCCCCCCGGTTTTTTTGAGTGCCTTTAAGATATTTTCCTGATCCAACTTCCTGATTTCCGCAAAAGTTAATATTTTCTCCTCCTGGAATTGCTCTTTGTCCCAGTCCGAATCGGTGATCCATTTTTTTCTGTTTTGGTTTTTGGCAAATCGAACTTCAATATTCCCTTTTGGGAAATAATAACGGAACGCTCAATAATATTTTGCAGTTCCCTCACGTTTCCCGGCCAATCGTAGTTTGTTAATTGCAGCACATTGGCTTTGCTCAATCGCGGTTCGTCTGTCTTAAATTTTTTTGCTGCAAGCCTCAATAAATAGGCGGCCAATAAAGGAGTATCCTCTTTTCTTTGTCTAAGCGGTGGCACATTTATGGGAAAAACGTTTAAACGGTAAAAAAGGTCTTCTCGAAAATTTCCCCGTTCCACTTCCGCCTTTAAATCACGATTACTGGCGGCAATGATTCGGACATCTACATGTCGGGTTTTTTCGTCTCCCACCCTCTCGAAAGTACCTTCCTGCAGGACCCGTAGAAGCTTACTTTGTAAATCCAATGGGATTTCACCAATTTCATCCAGGAACAAGGTCCCCTTATTGGCCAGTTCAAACCGACCTACCCTGTCCCGAACCGCCCCGGTAAAAGCCCCCTTAATGTGACCAAAAAATTTGCTTTCATAAAGTTCCCTGGGAATGGACGCACAATTGACCCGAACCATCGCATGCCCTTTTCGAGGCCTCCGTCGATTTAATTAGAGTAATGGCAAGAGCCTGTGGTCATCTACATATCAATGAATTCGAAAGCAACGACCTCACCACCTGGAATCGAGAAATGGCCGACCTGTCAGGAATTAAATATGGAGGTGTTTAGTAGTTATTTTACTCTCCAGATACTTAATCCGGAATGATATACTGGTTTTTTAGTTCCCCTTTTGAGGCGAGCGTTCAATGATCATCGTGATGGCTCCGGATGCAACCCCGGAGGAAATAGAAAAGGTTGAAGACACTATCCGGAAACTCGGCTATACCCCCCATGCCATTGTCGGTGTGGAACGCAAAGTTATTGGGGCCGTGGGCGATGAACGAGGAAAAGACCGCCTTCAATCCATTGAAACCATGGGCGGGGTAGAAAGCGTATTCCCTATTCTGAAGCCCTACAAACTTGCCAGCCGTGAAGTTAAATCCAGCAACTCGGTGATTCAAGCCGATGGGGTGGCCATCGGTGGAACTGCTATCGCCATCATCGCGGGCCCGTGCTCGGTGGAAAGCAAGGAACAGATATGCACGACCGCGAATCTGGTTAAAGGTTCCGGAGCAAACTTTCTGAGAGGAGGCGCTTACAAGCCTCGAACTTCCCCCTATAGCTTTCAGGGACTTGAAGAGGACGGACTCAAATTACTGGCCGCTGCCAAGGAGGTTTCCGGACTGCCCATTGTCACCGAAGTTATGAACCCCCGTGAAATAGATCTGGTTGCAAAATATGCCGATGTCATTCAAGTCGGAGCCAGGAATATGCAGAATTTCTCATTATTGAAAGAGCTGGGGAGGGTAGACAAACCCATTCTTTTGAAACGGGGCATGATGAACACCATTAAGGAGTTTCTGATGTCCGCCGAATATATTCTTTCCGAAGGCAACCAGCAGGTGATTCTTTGCGAACGAGGCATCCGCACCTTTGAAACCGCGACCCGAAATACTCTAGATATCAGCTGTATACCGGTTCTGAAAAAGGAAACCCATCTCCCCATCATCATAGACCCCAGCCATGCGACCGGGCATTGGGAAATGGTTGAATCCATGTCACGCGCATCTATTGCCGCCGGTGCCGATGGGCTGATCATCGAGGTTCACCCCGATCCGGTCAATGCTTTTTCTGACGGACCGCAGTCCTTGAAACCGGAAAAATTTGCCCGGCTAATGGAAAATCTGCGGCCCTTCGCCGAATTAATGGGCCGCACCCTCTAGCGAGGGAGGCAATGGCTCTTTCAGCCGAGACAACCTCTTGCTTGCAAGAAAAAGTTATTGCTAGCTGGCCCCGAGCCGAGCGGTAAGCCCTTGAATTTTTAGCATTTTAGGTTTATTCTGAAACGGCTTTGATAGGCAGAAAAAACCTGTTTATAATCTATTGATCGGGTTCAATAACTTTTGAGTTTAGCGCTCCGGCATGAGTGATTTATACCAATCCAACCGCAAACTTGTCGAAACATACCGGCAAAAACTTCAACAAAAAATAGTTTCGCTTCATCAAGCAGGACAATCGTCCAACAACTCTGACATCGATCCGCAGAAATTTTATCTGGGTTTTAAAGACCGGGCAATTGAACTGGTCCAGAAAGAAACCGGCCTGCTCCAAAAAGAGTGCAGAGACTCCGACAACTGCCACTTGTTGTTGCTCAAGCAAACTGCATTGGTAGACACTCTCGTACAAGCCAGTTTTTATTCTGCTGTCTGGTACTTCAATCACCAGAATAATCAGGAGTGGACTACTCAATCTGTCCCCATTGCCATTGTTGCGCGTGGCGGGTATGGCAGAGAGGAAATGTATTTCCGATCAGATGTGGACATCGAAATCGTTTCAGAATCATCTGTCAGTGAAAGCGACAAAAACTCTGCTGAGCAAATAATCCGGCATTTTGAGTACCTGTTCATCTTTCAAGATATATTTCCCGCCACCATAAATGCCTGCTACACCGAAAATGAAACGTTTGAAAAGGACCAAGACCCCGCCAAGGTTCCCGAATTTATGGCTCTTTTGGAGCATCGTTTTGTAGCCGGCAACTCTCTGGTTTATAGCGAATTCAAAAGTTCTATTAAAACGGTCAGTTTGCTTTATCGCGAGGAGATTCAAAAACATTGTTTGAGTCATGAAGGATGTTATGAAGTCCAGAATACCGTCTTTCAGCAGGAACCGAATATTAAAGAGGAAATGCGCCGCCTGTACTGGGCATTGGTATCTGTACGGTTTCTTCAAAACCTGAACACCACCAACCAGTTTGAACTGCTCAATGAATTGTTTGCAAAAAATCTGCTGAGTCCATTGGCCTATAAGAGCATGCAAAACGGGCTCCACATTTTATCCCGGATCCGGTTATTTCTGCATGCTTTCCAGAAAGGCACGCACCGGGATTCCATGAGCTTTGAAGTGCGGGAAAAAATTGCACAGTCTATGGGATTCGATGTTAAGACCTTTTTCAAAACTTATTTTTATGATGCTGTTTATCCTCTTAAGCGGTTTAGCCGGAACCTATATTGGGAGAGTATGGCGGCAGACACCAAAAAAAAGAAATGCCTTTCAGAGTTCTTTGCCCTCAATACGCAGAATCAAATTTACTTTGAGAAAAATCCTGAAAATCTGTTCACCCAGGAACCTTTATGGCTGTTCAAGGTTTTTATCTGGGTCGCTGAAAGGAATTATTATTTATCCTATGAAGTGATACGCGCCATTGAGCAACATGTTGATCAGGCGTATCCGATTTTCATGGATGAAGAATCCAAACTGGATATCCAGAACTGCTTCAAACGCATTATCCGGGGAAAATTTTTTTCAAAAGCCATCCGCCTGCTCCATGAATTCGGAATATTGGGGGATTATTTCATTCCCGAATTTAATAATTTGAAAGGCATGTTGCAGGATATTTATGTGCATAAATTTCCAACGGATATCCATATACTTTCCGCTCTGGACGTCTTAAATGGGTTGGAATTTCGTGATACCGCCGATCCCTTTCTTTCTGAACTTTATCACTCCCAAAGAGATAAAACGGCCCTGAAACTTTCCGTATTACTACACGATATCGGCAAGGGCGCAAAGGTTGGCGACCAGAACGAAGAGTTGGTCGGCGCGAGAATGATCCCACAGATATTGAATAACCTGGGTTATAGCGACAATCCAAAAAGGGTGGATGACGTTTCCTTTTTAGTAGAAAAACATTTGACCATGTACGACCTGATGCTTCTCGATCCGGAAGCCGATGACACCTATGACATGGTACTCGACCTCGTCAACCATGATAAGGAAAGGCTCAAGATGCTGGTTCTGCTTACCCACGCGGATCGCGGTGGAACCAAAATGGATCTGTCCTCCTCGCAAATCGAGCAATTAAAACTATTTTACCAATACACCCTTCACCACAAGAAGCGGGAAAGTGTTCCCAATAACGTTAAACTGGAGTTCCTGAAGATGGTTCGCCTTCCCCGGGAACTGCAAACGCAGTTGGAAATCTATTATAAATTTACCCAGTCGCGGGAACCTTTCATGGCAGAAATGCTTTTTATGCCTGGGCGACCCTCCGAACTGATCCTCTGCACCCAGGATATCCGAGGATTTCTGCATAAGATTTCTGCGGTTTTGGCGTTCAACCAATTGGATATTGTCGAAGCCAATATTCAGACCTTTCGCGACAAGGTTTTTGATGTCTTTAAAGTTATCGATTCCACCGGGAAACCCATTGACTACGGAGATTTCTTTTTTATTCAACAACGTATCCAAGACGATCTGCGCCGGATCTTTATCAACCAGGAGCCGCTGGCATCTATATTCAAAGGAAAGACCATTCACAAGATTTCAGAAAAGTCCCCTTTTAAGGAAGTCAAATTTAAAATGAAAACCATCGGGCGATCCGTAAAATTATCGACCCACAACTTGCCTGGCACATTCATGATGGAAACCAAAGTATTTTCTGATGCGAATATGGAATGCCGGAAAGCCGTCCTTCACACACATCAAGGTACCGCTTCAAATGTTTTTTACCTGCGCCCTGAAGATGTGGAAAAAATTATGAATAATCAGGAACACTTTATTCAAACTTTTAAAAAATCCCTACAGCCTCTGTTAACCGGGGAACCATTATTTTTGCAGGAAGAGCTGACACCCAGCTCATAAATATTTGTCATGAAGATTAATTCAAATTTTCCCAGATTAGCAATAATCACTTTCTATCTGCTAGTTTCCCTCTTTCTATTGCCTTCTCTGGCCTTATCTGAGGAAAGTTATAAAAGCCTTCTGGAAAAAGCGCGGAATCTGGATAAGGATGAATTTTTTGAAGATGCCGTTAAATACTGGCAAAAAACCCTTGATGCCAATCCTCCTCCAGATATTATTCTTTACGCAAAACTTAAACTTACTAATGCGTATTCACGTCTAGGAAAACTGGATAAAACCGCCGAGATGTCCAAAGCACTAACAGAATCCAACCCCGGTCACTACGACTCCTGGTTTCACCATGCCAATGCCCTTGCGGCCTTGCAACAATATTCACAGGCCCTCGAAGCTTTCAAACAAACGGTCATATTAAATCCCAAAGAGGGATTGGGCCGGGTGGGCTTGGCGTTTGCATATTTTGGTGACAGGAAACCGGATTCCGCAATCGAGGAATTTAAAAAAGCCATGAAAATATTTAAGGCCAAGAAAAATATTTCCTGGTATCGGGATTGCCGTCTGGCCATCAACCAGATAAAAGGATTCGCCCGCTTCCCCCCGAATTTTGCCGACCTTTGGCTGGAAAAGAACCTCAAAAGGGTTCAAGATACCTATTTGAAGGCAGTCCTGGATCTGGAGAGCCTGCTGAATTGACATCCGCCGTTATTAAACTGCCCGTTATTTTTTGACCACTCCTGCACCAAACCTTCTTTAAAATTCCCTCATCCAACATTAAAAAATTTTAACGCCGAATTAATGCTTCTTTAATATTAATTTTATACAAT
>CATMOP010000101.1 GCA_950072225.1 uncultured Nitrospina sp. | reverse complement strand
TTCCTCGCCATAATATCCCCCTTACCAAATGGTTTTTATGAGTTTAACATTTGGACTACTTTTCGGGGGTCGGGTCACTTGGACAAACTGTTATCTGGTATGGCTGACAAACTGGGTGACTCATCCAAAACAGAAAGAGCCATTAGAAACAAAGAACCCTTAGCACAAATTGCTCAACAGGCCAAAGAAGAAGGCTTAAATGGCTTTTTTGACATCCTGAAACTCTCAATAGATGCTAAGTGAAGAACTGTTAGAGGCTTTGCATTGATGGACCGAATAGCCTCTGGCACCGTCAAGTACTGAAATTGTATAAATGAACCAAACCAGCAACTACTGGGCGACCCAATACAACGTTAATTAAGACCGTTGTGGACCCCATACAACCTCCTTCCTTTGCGCTTGTTTTTTTTGTGTTGACAGAGGGTTTATTGACCGCTAGGCTTCTATTATCCGAAACGGACGACCCACCAAAGTATTGCAAAAACAGTCTCCAAACTATGATTGAGCCGATTTATTTCAGCCTGTATGAGAAGGTGCCCGATTACCGTGTGCGGGTTTTCCAAAGCGCACATTGGGTTCTCGAAAATGGAGTAGCACTTGAGGTCAGCATCATCGGGAAAAGCCACCGGGTGATCAGCCGCCATGGAAAAGACTGTCTTACCGAATTCATTACCTGCTTCGACCAAGAATTGCCCGAGCAAGCATTGGAAAGGGTGTGTTTGCAATCGGGCGCGGTTCATGACCGGGAATATCGATCCGGCAATCTGGTATACCGGGTCAATGTCGAACAAGTCTCCCGGCTTTATGACACCATGGACGAATTTTTAAATTCTTTGGGCGGGATTTCTCCGGGGGATGTGTTGGCTCATGAGTTCGCCGGCGAACCGGGATCTCCCGGGACACCAGCGCCTTTTACCGGTTTGGCGTTGAACTCCGACACCAACACCTTTTATACTGTTCATACCTATCCCGAAAGGGGTGTTTCCATTATTAGCCGAACCACCATTGGTTTACCGGTTTTATCGACGACGACATGATCAGACGTCTTTTCAATATTGCGCGGACGGAATTTAACGATTTTGCGCAGAAAAAAAAATGGGGCGAAAAAGATGCTCCGTCAACGGAGCCTGAATTTTTCGACCTCCACCGAAAATCTGTAAATCCGTTTTCTGCTCCGGATCCCTTGGCGGAGTACTACGCCAACCTGGAAATACCCGTTGGCTCCAACCGGGCAACGATAAAAAAAGCCTGGAAAACGCAGATGAAAAAATACCATCCGGATCTTCATTGTGCTGATCCGGAAAAAAAGCGTATTGCCGAGGAACTCACCCGCCAGTTGACTGAGGCGTACCACATTCTGGATACAGCATCGTTAAAAAAAGCAAGAGGAGGAAATAATGGCCGATTTTGAAAAAGTGAAAGATTATTTACTGGATATGGGATTTGTCATGAGTCATGAGGAACCCCAGGAAGAATTAGTCGTGATCGATGATGAGGATCGGGGAATCAAAAACCTCGTGATCGATTGCGAATCCCCGATCCTGATTCTTGAACAGGTCATCATGCCCATGCCTAAGGGTTCTTCCGATTTCTGCAAACGTCTCCTGCAAATCAATCGTACTTTGGTTCACGGTGCTTTTGTTCTCGATGAGGAAGGCACAACACTTTTATTCCGGGATACCCTGCAACTTGAAAACCTGGACCGCAATGAATTGGAAGGAAGTATTGACGCATTGAGTCTCGCGATGGCGGAATATGGAGGCGAACTCGTTTCATTCGCGCGCGGATAAACACAAATTCTGTAATGGGAGACAAATAAAATGAGCGGATTATTTTCAAGAGTACTGCGACTGGGCAAGTCCGAGGCGCATGCCGTGATGGACAAGTTCGAAGACCCTATCAAAATGACCGAGCAGGGAATTCGCGAACTCAAAAAAGATTTGGAAGAATCCATGAAAAGCCTGGCGCAAGTTAAGGGCATCGTGATCCGCATGAGAAATGATGCGGAAAACAAAAAGAAACTCGCGGCGGATTACGAAAGCAAGGCCATGGCGTTGCTACAAAAAGGCCAGCAAGGATCGCTGGAAATGGCCGAGGCCGAAAGGCTGGCGACTGAAATTCTCGCCCGCAAGGAAGATGTCGGGCAGGAAGCCTTGCGGCTCAGCAAAGAGGTTACCAGCCAGGAAAGCATGGCCTTGCAGTTACAACGCAATGTAGACAAATTACGCACCACAGTCCAGCGTTACGAAAACGATTTAATCACCCTGCGTGCCCGCGCCAAAACTGCCGCCGCCACGCGAAAGCTGAACGCGCAAATCGCCAGGGTCGATTCCGATGGCACCATCGCCATGCTTGAAAAAATGCGCGCCAAGGTCGAAGAAGACGAATCCCTGGCCCAGGCCTACGGCGAAATAGCCGATTCGGGACAAAGCATCGACGAGCAGATCAACAAAGCCCTGGGTGACGGCTCATCTATGCCTGGGGCATCCGACAGCCTTGCCGCCCTTAAGGCCAAAATGAAAATCGCTTGATCATGGCCTTTGACTTTTTTAAAAAGAAAAAAAAGGAAGAAGAATTCCGTATTGAAGATTTGGTGCTCTCCAAACTCAAAACGGGTTTCATGGTCGATTACGACATGCAAACCTACGTTGTCGCCGGATACAACAAATACCAGTGGAACGAAGGCGGTGTCACCGACGAATGGGAATTAAAGTCCGCCAACGAAACCTGGTTTTTGGAGCGCACCCAGGAAGACGGCGCAGTCGAATGGAGCATGTGCCGTAAACTTCCCATCTCGGAGTTGGAAGGCGACATTGCAGGTGAAATCGAGCGCAACGAAGACCCGCCAGAGGTGGTCGTGTTTCAGGGAAAACAATTCACTTTCGAGGAAGACGATATCGGCGAGCTTTTTCGCGGCGGATCGGGGGAAGCCTTGAGTTTTGTCTCCTGGGACTACGAAGACGAGGCGGAAGAACAATTCCTCACCATCGAACAATGGGGAGAAACCAAATTCGACATGCAAGTCGGATTCAAGGTCGAGGAGTATCAATTCACCAACATCCTGCCAGGGGAGTGATAGGGGCTCATTGTTTAAACTACATCCTCAATACACATCCCAATTGCCCTGCCGGTAATATTTTAAGATATTGTGATCAAATTGGGTGTTGGGTTCGATTGAGGCCTCCTTTTCAAACAACCCCTTGCCGAAATGCGCCATCGAGATCATAGCGTCTCGGTTTAAAAAACGGGTTTCAATGTCCGCGAATCCCAGCATCAAAAGCTCTTGTTTGAGGCGCTGTGCAGGCATCGCTTCATGTCTGACTCCGATAACCCATCCCCACTGGCCCATGCTGGGAACGGAATTCTGGTAAGGTACGGTCGAAAAGCCGGCAGCCTCCATGGTTTTCTTAATGCAAAGAAACGCTTCGGGAGAATACAACGGGCTTGTACTTTGCGTGACCATGGCCCCGAAAGGTTTTAGATGCTTCTCAACCATCTTGTAAAATCCCAGCGAATAAAGCAGCGACAACGAAACCGATTTCGGGTCGGGAAGATCGATGATAACGGCATCGTAAAGATCGCCGGAGTTTTTTATGAATTGATAGGCATCTTGATTGACCACACGGACGCGAGGGTCATTGAGCGAGCCCTGATTGATACCGAGAAAAATCTTGTCCTGCCGGGCCAGCCGGGTCATGGCCGGATCGAGATCGACCAGAGTGAGGTTTTCTATATCGGGATATTTGAGGATTTCCCTGGCGGCCAACCCATCGCCGCCGCCCAGAAGCAAGATATCCTTACGTTCCTTAATCAACCCCATCAAGGGGTGGACCAGGGGTTCATGATATCTTTCCTCGTCGTAGGTGCTGAATTGGGTGCTCCCATTTATAAAGAGCCAATAATCGTCTTTCCATTGAGTAACAACAATTTTTTGATACCGGGTTTGTTCCTGGTAAATGATTTTATCCTTATACTTGTGCTGTTCGCCGTATAGGATAATGGGTTTGGCGACAGCGAAGGCCAGGACCGAGACCAAAAACAAGGCGACAAATTGAGCGTTGAGGATGCGGGGCCGCGTCAAGCGATCGGGGAAATACCACAATATCAGAGAAGCCACAAGCAGGTTAAAGCTACCGATAAGGACAGGCGTGTAAGTCAGCCCAAGAAAAGGAAGCAGGACGAAGGCAAACAACGCTCCACCCAACAATCCGCCGTAGTAATCAAATTCCATGACCGAGGATATATTTTCCCGTAACGATTCAAAGGACTGATTGATCCGTGTGATCAACGGAATCTCGAGTCCGGTCAGGAACCCGATCATGCAGGCGACTGCATAAATCACAAGCCCGAAATTCATCGTGTAGGCCGAAATCCAAAAACAGAACATGGCGGAAAACGTACACAGGAACGACAGGCCGAATTCGATCAGCACAAAGCGGTCCAGTAGTTGGGCCTCAAATTTACGGCTGTACCGGCTTCCCAGCCCCATGGAAAACAACATGAGGGAGATCACTATTGTCCATTGCCGAATGGAATCGCCCAAAAGGTAGCTGGCCAGGGTGGCTAATGTGTATTCGGTCACCATCGCCGCGCATCCGGTAGCGAAGACGCAGATTTTCAAAATAAAACTCAAACGGCGGAGCTTGGATTTACCGGAGTTATCTATGGCGGGTGTCGACATGGATTAACAGTGACTAAAAAGGACCCAGCTTTAAATGCACCAAGTGATGAGGAAAGAGGCGCCGATGTAGGAGGAGGCTTCCAAGAAAGCCGCGCCTTGATTGGGTTTCACCTGGTTGACCAACTCGTCGGCCAAGCTACGTCCAGGTAAAAGAATGCGGTCTGTGAGAACGCGTGCAACGGGAAGCAGAATGAGCCCCACCACCATGTAGAGGCCAAAGGTTATTAAGTTTGCCTCCCAGGAAATAAAATGTTCGGCGGAAGCCGCGCGCAACAAGTTACCGATACCTATCAGGGCTCCGGCAAAGCCGATGCCCACGGCAACGTTATCTTTTTCAATCTGCTCGTGAATATTGTATTGCGTGATGAGGTTATAATATTTGCCGACGAGAACGAGAACGGTCTGGCCCAAAGCCCAGAAGGCGATGGCCGTGAAAACAGACCCACCCTGACCGTACAGGGCTCCGAAGATATTGAGTCCGGTCGCCACAAAAACGGCGAACTCGACCACGCCGGTGCCGCAATTTTGGTCCTGCAAAATTTCCTTGCGAATATCGAACTCGGAAAGAATGAAACGGTCGTTGATCAAAGCCGAGAGGTTGAGCAATAAAATTGCCAAAGGCCCGTAAACCAGAATATCAATCAAGTCACTTTCCATTCCGGCGGATGGCCCGGCGATCACTCCGCCGATGGAGAACGTTAATCCCAGATAATAACCACACAGAACCAGGGCGAACGCCGCATTGTCTTTTTCCACCAGTTCATCTTTGATGTTATAGCTCCGCCGGAAAAGAATAAACACCAGATGTCCGGCTACAAAGACAACAAAACAGGCAGCTAAATAAACCAATGAAGACGAGATGTGATCTAGATTCATAATCATTTACCGAAACTGAACCCGCGACTTCTAAAGGTGTTTTTACTCCGCCCCATGCGCTGTCCAATTTTATTCTGGAAGCGGGATTGCGACCGGGATTTTTTGGCCATTCTTCTTTGATAAAAACCCGGTTTTTGTTTTTTCGTTACCGTCCCGGCGGTACCATATTGCCGATTCGGACCATAATAGGGTCGGCCTGTGCTGCGATAAGAAGCATAATTGTTATGGTGGTTCCGGCTGAGCCCATATCCGGCCCAGTTCATCATCTGCGACATCAACATGTATTTCCCGTAAAACTCCCACATACTTCCGCCACTGCTATTGTCCCGCCAGCGGCCGTACTGGGAGTTGCCAACGTATTGGTAGCCGTTTGGAAAGGGCGTGGTGGAGACAGCGCCATCGACGGTTTTGGAGGCCAAGACCATGCCAAGATACGGTCGATTTTTTCGATAATAAGATTTGTCGACTTCCACGAAGGAACGCACGGTTTTTCGTTCTCCGACATCAACACGGTATCGGTGGTAGTAGGATGGAAAGAAGTTGCCCTGCTCGCGCATGTCATTCAGAATAATGGCGTATTCCTTCTCGCCTTTCAGTTCGCTCTGAATTTTCTTTACCGGATTCTGTGCGACCCCGCAACCCTGGAAAAGAAGAGCGGTAAGTAAGAAAGGCAGAAGAGAAAACCTCCCTATCTCTCTGAACAATGGTTTAAACTCGGTCAAAAGGTGGCCTCGATGCATTTTAGAAAATTAATCTAAAGGTACGTATCCTTCCGCTGATCACCCTATAAAAGATAACCCGCTGTGTCAACACTGGAAAGATAAAAACATACGTTTGCTTTATATGAGAGTTTTTCTTCTCTAGAGTAAACCGCTATAATAAGCTCTTTAATAAGCCTTTTTGGACGGAAATCGATTACATGTTTTTTTATCCATTTAAACGCATCCTGAGAAAATTCAGGCAACCGGAAATCCGGTTGCTTTTCGTCCTGGGCTTGATCTTTTTTTCAATGATTCTGATTTTTGCGTTCGTGCTGTCGACTTACGAAAAGGATATGACCTTTTCAGACGGCCTGTGGACAGCATACATCACTTTAACAACGATCGGATACGGGGATATTTCAGCGGCGACCCCGGAAGGACGGTGGACCACGGTTGTGACCTCGATGCTAGGAATCGGTTGTTTCGGGGTTTTGACCGGGATCATTCTGGAACGGGCCATGCAAAGGAGGATAAAAAAAATGAAAGGCGAGGGCATTTACACAGGCAAAGGGCATTTGATCATTGTGAACGTTCCTTCTTATGCGGAGACAACGGAATTATTGAAAGAGCTGGACTACAGTCCCGATTTCAAAAATATTCCCCGCGTGATCGTGACCACAAATTTACCCAACCGGGATAGAGAACTACCCGATTTTTTGGTTCGTAAAATAGACGCATTTATTATGGGCCTGCCATCGGCTTTGGAAACTTTGCAACGGGCCAACGCGGCCCAGTCCAAAGCCTGCGTCCTCACCTCTTCCGCCGCCGATCCGGCGATGGACGACACC
>CATMOP010000100.1 GCA_950072225.1 uncultured Nitrospina sp. | reverse complement strand
GACGCAGGATCAGGAGAAATGCGCAAGCTTCGGGTCGCGGTGGTCTGTGCATTTCAGGCAAGCACGACACATCAGTCTGCTCTCGGAGAGATTCACCATGATCCCTGCTCTGCTCGTTTTTCTGTTTCCGCTGGCCTATAGCCCCGGCCCCGGCAATCTGTTCTTTGCAGCGGCTGGTGCGCGTTTCGGCGCGCGCGCCACAATCGCGGCATCTGCGGGGTATCATATCGCCACTTGGCTCGTCGCGCTGGCGATCGGGTTCGATTTCCTGCTTCGGCGGTTGCGGATGAACATCGTCGATGTGCTCGGCAAGCGGGCGGACCTGCGCATGTCGGACAGGGTGTTCGGCCATGCGCTTCACGTCCGCAACCGCGCTCGGCCGACATCGACGGGCACATTCATAGCGCAATTGCGCGACCTGGACCAAGTGCGCGACCTGCTGACCTCCACCACCGTGGCGGCAATGGCTGACCTGCCCTTCTTCCTGATTTTTCTGGTGATACCAGTATTCCAGAGCGATTTTAAAAAGGGTTTCGGTGTTGTTCGGTTGCAGGGATTCGGCCTTTAAGAATTCTGCCACGGCCAGGTCGTTGCGGGTCATTTTAGAATATATATTTCCCAACCCTAATCGAGCCTGCAAATTTTCGGGTTCCATTTCCAGTACTTTATTAAAAGATTCAAGCGCCTCTTTTCTTTGGTCCACTTCATCGAAGACCAACCCCATCCGCATATAAGCGGGAACAAATTGAGCATCCAATTCCAGTGTCTGGCGCAAAATATCAATGGCTTCGTCATAGGCTCCGATTCTTTGTTTTTCAACAGCCATCTGAATCATGGTGTTGGGATCTGCGGGCTCGATTGGCGTCTTAGCGTTATCATCAATTTCTCCACAACCCGCTAACAGGAGGCGGAGAAATATTATTTTGAGGTTTAATAGCATATGCAAAAAATGTGAATCCTTGTTTGTTATATTTTAGCCCATTTTAAAGAAACACCAGTGGTCACCATTATATTTAATAGAGATCCCCTTTAATAATAATTCAAGGTCTAATATAATTGCAGGGTTTTATATTGGGGCGTAGTGCCCAATTAAAAAATAGTGATAGGAACAGACTATGTCGGACGAACTTCCATATATAGAGAATGAAGAGGGGGAATTTGCGGTTCCCTGCCAGATTAAAATCGCTGAAGATTGTGCGCAGTTGGGGGAATTTTGTGAAACCAAAGAAGATGCTCGGGATTGGGTGGAAAATGAATGTTGGATTTGTTCAGGAGAAGGTTATTTTTGTGTGGAATGTAACAATCAGGTTTTGCGTAACATTGGCAACCTGCAAACAAAAAAAATGAACTGACCCATAGGCCCACTCCTACCCCTTTGAGGTATGCTTTGTAATTTTACTCAGCCTTCGTACCCCAGTTATATCCTCTTCACTAAATTTTACCCTTGCAGGGCATGAAAGATAATGAAGAGGACATCTCGGGTTCATTCTCCTATCAAATGCATAATAATCTCCCTTTTATGGGGATGGGTGCGGTGCTCGAACAGGTAAATTCCCTGCCAGATTCCCAGGCTCGGTTTATTTTCTTGCACTGGTATGGACAGCTGGGTCTGGGTGAGCGCGGACCGGACATGTGCCGGCATGTCGTCCGGGCCTTCCGCCTGGTGCTGGAAAAGCGAATCGCCATCGGGAACCAGCCGGTTAAAAAACCGGTTTAAATCTTCCAGAACACCCGGGTCAGCGTTTTCCTGAATCAGTAAAGATGCCGAGGTATGGGGGATAAATAATGTTAACAAACCGGACTGAATATCCTGTCGGAGGACCCAACTGCAAACCTCATGGCTGACGCAATAAATGCCGCGCCCCTTTGTCGAAACTGAAAACTTAAACTGCTCCTGTTTCATTTCCCAACCTCGAAATCTATGATTTATAGCCCATTATCGGTTCCCTCCTCTCGACTTTGAGAGGATTTCAGGTTACCATTTTAAATCTTGGCCTGAAAGTGCACCACCTGCTCTACCATAATGGACGAACTGAAGCTTGGGTTCAAAAAAAATTTCTAGGGGAATTAAATATGCCTTTACCCGCTGACAAGGAAGTGAGTTTTAGGGAAAGTGTCAACCTTAGTTGCGATCTGGCTATGGCCACTCTAGATATTCCGGAAGGTATGGCTAAATATATCCGCAATGTTAACAATGTTTATCAGGTTCGATTCCCGGTTAAAATCAAAGGAGAGATTGAAACTTTCATTGGGTGGCGAGCGGTCCACAGCGACCATAAATTGCCCGCTAAGGGCGGTATCCGTTTTGCCCCTAACGTCAATCAGGATGAAGTGGAAGCCCTCGCGGCTTTGATGTCCTACAAATGTTCGTTGGTGGATGTGCCGTTTGGCGGGTCCAAAGGCGGACTCCTGATCGACCCAAAAATTTATGAGCGTGACGATATGGAGCGCATTACCCGGCGCTTTGCCTTCGAGTTGATCCAAAAGGATTATATCGGATCGGCAACGAATGTCCCGGCTCCCGACATGGGTACCGGCCAGCGCGAGATGGCCTGGATCGTTAGCACCTACGCCGCACACCGTCCCGGCGATATTGACCATATGGGCTGTGTGACCGGAAAACCGGTTTCAATGGGAGGCATTCGTGGGCGGGTGGAAGCGACGGGGCGGGGTGTGGTGTTTGGTCTGCGGGAATTTTTTCGCCACCCTGAAGATGTCAAACTGGCTAAAATGGAAGGAAACTCCCTGGAAGGAAAAAAAGTGATCATCCAGGGATTGGGTAATGTCGGCTACTACACCGCCAACATTCTCAGTGAAGAAGACGGCGCAAAAATCGTCGCTATCCTGGAATGGGATGGTGCCCTGGTTGACCCCAACGGCCTGGATGTGAACGATGTTTTTCAATACAAGATCGATAACAAAGGCGGGGTGAAAGGGTACCCCAAGGCAGAATATATTAAGGATAGCAAATCACTTCTGGAGATGGAATGCGACATTCTTATTCCCGCCGCCATGGAGGCTGTAATCAACCAAGGCAATGCCAACAAAATTAAGGCGAAACTGATTGCCGAAGCCGCGAACGGACCGGTCACATTTGCCGCTGAAACGATATTGAGGGAAAAAGAGATCACCATCATTCCAGATGTTTATCTCAATGCCGGGGGCGTGACGGTTTCATACTTTGAATGGATCAAAAATCTTTCGCATATTCGGTTCGGTCGCATGAACCGAAGGTATGAAGAAGGCCAGAGCGAGCTTTTGATAAAAGCTGTCGAAGCCACCGGTGGAAAAGTTCCGCAGGGTCTTGTGGATAAGCTCAGCCAAGGGGCGGATGAAATCGCCCTGGTCCGATCCGGACTTGATGATACCATGCGCAAAGCGTTTCAGGACATACGCGAACGCTACTGGTCTAAAAACAATATTGACAACTATCGTACCGCCGCCATGGCGATTGCTATCGAAAAAATCTACACCAGTTACCGCACAATGGGAATCTACCCCTAGCCCCGGCCAAGCGGCCGGTGGCAACTGGCAATATATTCATCTGCCAGCAAAATTTTGTCTCGGCTCAACGAGCTATTGCGTTCTACCTCCGAGGGCTCACCGGTCGGCTTGATGGGTTCTTTCTTCATTCCTTTCGCATTCCTCTTTGGCCCACTGCGTGATATGATACGCGCCCAGTAACTTTTCAAACAGGATAGTTCATGCCCGAATCTTCTGAATACGATAAGAGCGGTGTTTCCAGCCAGGGAGCAGAGACCGCGCTTTCAGGTTTACTCAAACATGTATTGCCGACGCGGAAATTTAGCGACCGCTATCCGCTGGCTGCAGACATCGGTTATTTTGCTAACGTCATAGACCTGGGTAACGGAGAGGGCATCGCCTTTGGCACCGATGGGGTCGGAACAAAGATCATTGTCGCCGAATTGCTCGGTCGTTATGACACCATCGGTATTGACTGTGTAGCGATGAACGTCAACGATATCATTTGCGTTGGCGCGCGCCCGGTGAGCATGGTGGACTATATTGCCTGTTCTCATACGGACCCGGAAGTTTTTAGTCAGTTGGGTCAGGGGTTGGCAGAAGGAGCCTGGCAGGCGGGAATCAGCATTTCCGGCGGTGAGATTTCGCAGATCAAGGAAATTATCTCCGGTATTGATCTCATTGGTGCCTGCATCGGCCATGTTCCCCTTAACAAGGTCAACACCGGGAAAGATATCCAGCCCGGGAACCTGATTGTTGGCCTGGCTTCCAGCGGGGTGCACTCGAACGGGTTGACTTTGGCCCGCAGAGTGCTGTTGGGTGACAGCCTCGAAGAGCAGAAATCGCGCATCAATGATTATGAAAAATTTTTAGGCCAGACCCTGGGTGAGGCGTTGTTACAACCTACCCGGATTTATGTAAAACCGGTTTTGGAAATGCTCGATTCTGGCATCAACCTTAAAGCCATGGTGCATATAACCAGTGGCGGGTTCTGCAACCTGAACCGGGTGGAAAGCGACAACATCCGTTTTGTCATTGATACCCTGCAACCGGTTCCTGAAATTTTTAATCTCATCCAGGATCGGGGAGGGGTGAGCGAAGCAGAAATGTTTGAAGTGTTCAATATGGGTACCGGCTTCTGCCTCATTGTCGAGGGCACCCATGAAGTGGAAGCCATTACCGAAATCTGCAAAGAGCACGACCTTCCCTGTCAGGTCATTGGCCAGGTCGAAGGACATCAGGGCAAAGAAGTAACACTCCCGCAAAAACAACTCACCGGAAAAGGCAGTAGCTTTAAAAGCACATGACCACTCGGCGTGGGGCCAGTGTTAACCCCTCTTTTTTAAAGTACCCGTTCCGGGCATGAAGGCTACGGAAGAATGCCACGCCCTTGGGGCTAGTAACCAAGGCCGGTGAGGAATATGCGAATATTGTCGGCGAGTGTGGCTTGCGGAACGGTGTAGACAAAAATATGGATCATCGCGAAGTATTGCAATGTGACATAGGCCGATAGGAAATCCCACCCAATATATTTATCGAAGGTCCACGGTTTTCTACGTGTTTTTTTCTTGTGCAAGAGCCAGAACTCGCTTGCTGTGATTCCCAGTCCCAGCAAAACAAAATAAGGCCACTGTTTTATGGACTCGGTAAGGCTATTGAGTTCGACGCCAGAATAGAACACAGCTTCGGTCATATGTCCCCAGACAAGGTTTCCAAAACAGGCGGCGGCCATGGTGGCACAGAAAATCCTCAGATGGACACTTTTTTTAAAGAAGCGGAAAAATACGGGATAATAAAATGCGCGTACCAGAAATTCCCGATAGTGAAAGGTGAAGCGCGACCATAAGGCGACAAGATTGGTGGACAGCCACGGGAAATTAAAATAAGGGTCTATTTTATACCCGCATACACGCCATAAGCCGACCTTAAAATGCATCACCCCGCCCCAAGAAAACGTCCACTTCATGAGAGCGATCAAGGTGGTGAGCAATACGGTGGTAGTCCCGGTGTCGTCACCAGAAATAAAATCCGATGACATGTGTTTAATGCGCCTATACACCAAAATTCCATGATCGTTAAAGAATTCGAGTAAGTTTCTTTGAATCCATCTCCCAAAAGGCTTCTGTTCGTTTTGCTTCTGATGGACGCCGGGATGGGTGTTCTGCATCTTCTTTTTTCAACGGACCCTGAAATGGGCTCGTTTTTTAATCTGGCTCATGAAGAAAATTTGCCAACCTGGTATTCCAGTTTTCAATTCCTACTTGTTGCCGGCGCGGCAGTATTTTGTTATGTCTTAGAAAAAACAGTCAGCTCGCAAAAGACGGCTGGCTGGGGATGGCTGGTGGTGGCCCTGTGCATGCTGGGTTTAGCCATTGATGAGACCTTCCAGATCCATGAAGCCCTCATCGACCAGGTCATGTCCGGCAAAGCGGGAAACAATCTGCGCCACTTTTTTGGAACCACCCAAGACACAGATTCGCTTTTATGGACGGTGACCTTCGCCCCGGTAATGATTCTGGCGGCGACCGGATTAATTTTGTTCTATTATTCCCGGCCACACAGCAACCCCCTCCTTTTCCGACTCTCCCTGCTCCCCCTCTGTCTTTTGGTCTTGTCCGCCGGACTGGAATTTATGGAAGCAAAAATATTAAGTTCTCTTGCCCACGACCCTATGGGCCGGTACCAGAAATTTACCTTTATAGAAGAAATGGCAGAACTTTTTGCCGCGTCACTTTTTGTCTGGATTCATTACCAATATGCCACTGGGCTCGGCCATGCGGCCGGTGGCAACGGGCAATAGCTTTGTTTGGCGAGCAAGTAGTTTTGGCGGCTTGATGGGCCTTGCTAATTGGGTCCAGCGTTACGCGGGTCATTACCAATTTAGCGATGCCGGTGAACTGTAGAAGTATGTTAGTCTAAATTAATCCACGTCTTTGAATTTCGTTTTGTTATGAAGCGTTTTACATTTATATCCATTCCGCTCTTGATGCTGCTGATGGTATTCGCCTTTTATGACGAAGCCTTCTCTTTGAAACCTTACAATCGCCTGGTGCACGAGAAGAGTCCTTACCTTCTGCAGCACAAAGATAATCCTATTAACTGGACCCCGTGGGGAGAAGAAGCCCTTGCAGCAGCACAGCGGGAAAACAAACCCATATTTCTCAGCATCGGTTATTCCACATGCCACTGGTGCCACGTTCTGGAAAAGGAATCCTTTGAAAATGAAGAAGTAGCGGCTTTGTTGAACGAAGCATTTATCTGCATCAAAGTGGATCGTGAAGAGCACCCGGATGTGGATCAGTTTTATATGAACGTGGTACAGGCGATGACCGGCAGCGGGGGCTGGCCTTTGACAGTGGTGATGACGCCGGACAAAATACCCATCTTTGGTGGAACTTACTTCCCACGTAGAGAACTCATGACAATTCTCGTCGCCCTGCGTTCCGCATGGATTGAACAACCGGAAAAAATAAAAGAAGTGGGCGACGTTGTCCGAAAATTTATTGAAGCCGGTGACCGCATTTCCACTCAATCCGTTTCCCTCGATGAAACGATGCTGAAAGATTTTTATAAAAAATTCCTCATCAGTTATGACGAAATAAATGGTGGATTCGGCCTCGCCCCAAAATTCCCGCCGACAATGAAAATGCGGCTACTGTTGCGCATCGCCCAACGTACCGG
>CATMOP010000099.1 GCA_950072225.1 uncultured Nitrospina sp. | reverse complement strand
ACCTGCTTTTTGTAATCACTCATCTGTTTAGAGAAACCCTGGGCTTAAGGAAACTTCGCTGAAGAATACCTCATTCCTTTATACTCAATGATCCCATATAACCTATTGATAAATAAATAGACATATGGATAATAGAGATATAATTTCACACTAATATCAAGGTGTTTCATGGCCCATTCTCCATCAATCAAACGGCCCTGGAACCGTTTCCTTACAAACATAAGAACTTAACTCCCCATATTCTCACCACCCCATTTAAAAATCACGATACTTTATTTTTTTGGATCTATTTCTTTGCTGTAGCTCCCTGGTTTACTGCCTGGATAGCGTGCAAGGAAAAAATACAACTGATATCGATCTTCTCCTTGACTTACGCATGTTTGTGCGCACCGGCAAAATTGATAACTGGCGCTCCTCTTCTTACATTTATTCGCACACTGAAGGAGAAAAAAGAATATACATTTGGCCGTTCACAAATTATTTTCATGATAGAACGTCTTTTTGAAAAAGCAGGTATCGCAATATCTGATTCGCTGGTGGCAAACTCTGAATCTATTAGAGTTGAACTGGCTAAACTCGGCAACACGAAAAAGGATATCCAAATCCTTTACAACAATATCAACGAGCTACATACTGACAAACCAGAACAAAGAAAACGGATATTAAAAGAATTCGAGCTTCAAGAAGATTATTTCCTAGTGGTCACAACCGGTTTGCTGATTCCCAGGAAAAACCTGCATTGTTTGCTCAAGGCTTTTGCAAAAATAGAATTAAAAAAAGTAGTATTAATTGTAATTGGGGAAGGTCCCTTGCTCCATTCGTTACAAACCTTGGCAAAACAACTTGAGTTGAAGGAAAAAATAATATTTACTGGCTGGCGGGAGGATGTTCTGGATTTTCTACCCGGTTGCGACCTGTTTGTATTCCCTTCTTATCTTGAAGGACTTTCCAATTCCATTCTGGAAGCAATGGCATGTGGCCTTCCCTGCCTCGTCAGTGATATCTCAGAAAATAGGGAAATCATTTCCCGTCAGGAACAACGTTTCCCTGTAGACCAACCAGAAACCCTGACCGCCTTGATCAATGAGGTTCTCCGCTCCAGCGAGAAATTGGAAAATTGCCGCAACTCAACATTAGAAGACAGGAATCGTTTTATTTTTAACTGGAAAGAAAAGATAATAGAAAAAGCAGAAGAAGTGATTAAGAAGTCACCTAAAGCACATTAAGCCCGCAAGCGATTCACATAGCGAATGGTTTCCTGAGAATATTTCCCGGTAACTTGTGAAAGCACTTGGGCTACTTGATCCCAGGTTTTGACAGGCTCAGGGGAAATCTTCTTGATGGCCCGGGCAATATTACCCATCCCCGCATTGTAAGCGCCCGCCGCAAAATTCCAAGCCTCTTCCCCGGTGATTCCTTCTTTTTGGTATTTATCGTAAAGCTTTTTCAAATAACGCGCCGATGCGTCTAAGTTCGATTCGGGATGCCAGACAGAACCCGGAGTTTTTTCATCTCCAATATCCAGTCCTAGTTCTTTTGCCGTTGCCGGCATAATCTGGCCCAACCCCATTGCACCACGCGGACTTTTTGCGTGTGGATCGAAAGCGGATTCCGTTTGAATCAATTTTTGAAATAGCCCTTCAGGAATGCCATTTTTAACAGCAATACGAACAGTCAATGCCTTAAGAGATTGCTTGTCCCAATTTCCCTCGTCCTCCACTTTTTTTGCGGTCTCATAAGACTGCATGACCCGTCTAGAATTGATGGAGGAACTGAATGTCTCCCTGGTATTAGCCGAACTTGTAAACCCTTTTAATTTGAGTAGCACTTTAGAAAGGGAAAGTGGATCGATACCCGTCTCCAGTTTTTCCCCAACTGGACTCCAAGCCCGAATCATATTTAGTTGATGTTTGATCAAAACAGAATAAAAAGGATCGGAATACCCCGAATTCGCATTCTTCCCAGTATCGAGAAGACGACTAACGGAATCCAATTTATTCAAACTTTGTAGATAAAGACTCGTGTTCAGCACTGGAACCTCAAGACGAATATTTGACGTTATCACCTAGTTTCTCTATATGAGCAAACTGCGTGCCAAATGTATTTCCCGGAATTATTATGTAAAATGTTCTAAACCCTGTGGCCTTTATGCATAAATAAACATACATTTAGGTCAAAAAAAATATGGTATAGTAAATTTTTATCTACTTACTAATATCCATATGGTAATATTACTAAACCAATAAAACTTGAAGTGTCAACCAACAATATTCAGGCTCGGGGAGACCTGGTTATTCCAAGAACTCTTGGAGGTGTTTTTTGGATATCCAAGATTTACTCGATAATGACCTTTCTATTGTCTCCATCCCCAGGGTCTACTACCAATTTCAAGAAGCGATGTGCAACAAGAACACTTCCTTTGCTGAAATTGGGGAAATTATCATTCATGACAGCGGCCTGACGGCTCGATTACTACGAATCGTTAACAGCGCTTTTTATGGATTTCCGGGCAAAGTCGAAAAATTTCCCATGCCATCGGTTGGATTGGAACCGATCAATTGAGTGACCTCATACTATCCACCGTCGTCCTAGACAAGTTCAAATCTATTCCCGATTCGGTGATCAACATGGAATCTTTCTGGCAGCACTCCATTGCCTGCTGCCTGATAGCCAGAGAGCTAGCTTCCTACAATGAGAATCTGGAGCCCGAGAAGTTTTTTGTTGCAGGAATGCTTCATGATATTGGTCAGATTATTTTATGCACAAAACTCCCTGAATTGACCTTGAAAATTCTACTGGATAACCATACTGAACCCAAGCCCCTGCATATTACAGAGTTCCATGAACTGGGATTCGATCATACAGAATTGGGCGGAAAGCTTTTAAAAAAATGGAACCTCTCCGAGTTTCATGTGGAGACAACGGCATTCCACCATAACCCCAACCTTGCCCCTAATTATTCTTTGGAAACATCGATTCTTTATTTTGCAGATATTCTGGCCAATACCATGAAATTAGGAAGTAGCGGGGAAAGTACCGTCCCTCCTATAATAGATGAGGAGGCGTGGGAGAGAATCCAACTGCCGGACCAAATAAGGCTCTCTGATTTAAAGGAAAAAATATATGAAGCCTACAATGAAACAGTGAGTCTTTTTCTTCAGGTCGCTTAATTTGCGGTGCGTAAAGTTTGAGCTTACAGGGGGTAATTACTTACTTCTACTTATTTGTACTTGGCGGATTCAAGTTAACCCCACTGCGCGGGCCTGCTGATCTGCCAGATAGGAACTTCGCACCAAAGGCCCTGCTTCCACATGTTTCAAACCCAATGATTCACCAATTTCCTTATATTCTGCAAAACGGTCGGGGTGAATGAACTCAATGACCTCCGTATGAGCCGGAGTAGGCCGGAGATATTGTCCCATTGAAAGGATTTGGCACCCGGCTTCAACAAGATCCTTCATGGTCTGGATCACTTCCCCTCTTTTTTCACCCAGACCCAGCATGAGTCCACTCTTAACGATAACACCTCCGGTTTTTGCCGCCGTTTGCAGGGTTCTGAGGGACCATTCATAACGACATTGCGGACGCACTTGCCTTTGCAGAGATTCCACCGTTTCAAGATTGTGGGCCAGCACATCGGCACGGGCTTCGCACACCTGCCGGATGAGCCCTCTATCCCCCTGGAAATCCGGAATCAACGCTTCGATTTTGATCTCAAGGCAACGACCTCTAATCGCACCAATTGTTTTGACCCAATGCCCTGCCCCGCCATCCGATAAATCGTCACGATCTACCGAAGTTATTACGGCAAACTTTAAATCCAATCGTGAAAGTGAAAGAGCAACTTTCTCGGGCTCATCCGGATCGGGCCAATTAAGGTGACCCGTGGGGACATCGCAAAACCGGCAAGCACGGGTGCAGGATTCGCCCAGAATCATGAAGGTCAGGGTTCCCGCGTCCCAGCAGGTACCTATATTGGGGCACGATGCCGATTCGCAAACCGTGTTCAACCCGGTTTCCTTTAAAAGGGATTTTAATTGAAAAAAATTACGGGTTCTTGGAAGCCGGGTTTTCAACCAGTGGGGCAACCTTTTATGCTGATAATTTTTGGCTGGGTTAGGCATTAAATTTGAAAAGGCAAGATATGATCCAGAAGTCAGGATATAGTATAATGAGAGAGTTTATAAAAAGAAACCATTCGTTTCTTTATCAAAATCTCCGGCCATTTCCACATCATCCAAAGGCAACCTCTTTTAATGTTTTTCAAAATAATTGATAAATATATTTTCAGGGAATTATTGAAGATGTTCCTGATCAGTATTTTCGCCATGACCATGGTTCTCTACCTGGATAAATTTTTGTTTATGGCAGAAATGATCGTCAATCGCAATGTTTCTTTCTTGGAAATGACGATGATGATGGTCTATATATCTCCCTCTTTTTTTGCCATCACAATTCCCATGGCCGTCCTCATGGCCTCGGTGGTCACCTTTAATCAATTTTCAGCCAATAATGAGTGGGTTGCAATGAAGGCCTGCAACTTGAGTTTTTTGCAATTGATGAAACCCGTCCTGTTTTTTTCATTATTCGCCTATTTTCTGGCAAACATAGTGATGTTTTGGGCTCTCCCCTGGGGAAACCAGTCTTACAAAGTCCTTATTTACGACATTATTAAGAACCGGGCCAATGTTGACATCAAGCCTAACGTGTTCAACCGGGACTTCAAAAACCTGATTCTCCTGGTAAAAGAACATCAGCAAAATTCATTGCTCAAAGGTGTGTTCATTGCCGATACCAGCAAGGGTGGAACTCCACAAATCATCACCTCCAAACAGGGGGTCATATTTTCCAATCGGGAAACCCTCAAGATTCAACTTAAACTCAATAACGGGACAATCCATGAATTGACCAATGAGGGAGGCGATTATCAGACTTTGAATTTTGACCGCTACGATATCAACCTCAGCCTCCCCGATACAGAAAGGCTGGAGAAAAAAGCCCTTGTTGGGAACCGGGAACTATCCCTTGCACAAATCAAAGAAAAAATCATAAAAATGAAGGAAAAAGGACTTCCCACATCTGGACCGGAGGTGGAATTAAGCAAAAAATTCTCCATTCCCTTCACCTGCCTGCTTTTTGCGTTCCTTGGGGCCCCGCTTGGCATCAAATCAAGCCGTTCAGGAAAATCAGGCAGTTTTGGAGTCACCGTAGCTATTATTATGGTTTATTATGTAGGCCTCATTTTGACCCAGAACTTGGGCAGAATCGGTGAAATCCATTCCTACACCTCTGTCTGGATACCGAATTTTATCCTGCTTGTTGTGGTTATTTATGTGATCTATAAAATGCAAAAGGAATTGCCCTTCAAATTCATTGAGATATTTATCGGTTTCTTGATAACAGTTTTTGAGTTCTGCAAAAATTTATTTGGCAAAACCAATAAAGGGCTTTCCCGAAAAAATAGGGGAAACCAAAAACCTATTCCAACCCGCCCTTCCCTTAAGGGAATAGACCAGCTACGCAATGTGTCTAATTTAAGGAAGCCGGACTAAAATCGAATCTTACTGAAACGGAGAAACAAATGAAAACGGCACGCGAGATCATGACCCGGAATGTGGTTACGGTGAAAAAGGACCAACCCATCAGCGACCTGTCCAAACTATTTATCGAAAACCATTTTAACGGAGTTCCCGTTCTCGATGATGCCGGAAAGGTTATCGGTGTGGTCACCCAGAGCAATTTGATAGAGCAGAATAAGAACCTTCACATCCCCACCGTCATCGCCCTGTTTGATGCGGTTTTATTTTTAGAAAGCGAAAAGAAATTTGAATCCGATGTAAAAAAACTAACCGGCTCCAAGATTGAAGACATTTATCACAAAAACCCTATCACCGTTTCTCCCGATACTGAGCTCAACGAAATCACTACAATAATGGCTGAGAAAGATGTACACACCCTCCCCGTTCTGGAAAACGATAAACTGGTCGGCATCATAGGCAAGAAGGATGTCATCCGCGCCATGGCTTAACCCCCTCCAAATCCCAGATCAAAGATTTGCAAAGAGACCTTCGGCAACTGGGTTACCTTTATCGCTGGATTGATGGTGGTTTTGGGCGCGGAACCGAGCGTGCCGTCAAAGCTCTGCAACACGACCTGCTCAACAACTTTGGGGAAAGTTCTCGGAATGAGGGAGATGCTCCGGTACCCGTGGTCGATTACAACCAAGGACGTGTGGTCGATGTAGATGGTGTGGTCGACCAGAATCTGGCCCAGTGCATTGCTGATATGCTGGATGATGAAAAGTATCCCAGGCTCCCATTTGCCAAAGACCCTGAAAAAGAAAACCAAAAAATTACCACAAAGTTGGACACTTTGAAGTCCACCAAAATTCCTATTCCCTTCCTGAAAGCCATATTCAAGCAAGAGTCCAACCTCAAGCACTTCTATGTTCCCCGCGGTGCGGATGAGGACAATTATATAGTGGTGGGCATGGACACCAACGCAGGGGAAAAATATATCATCACTTCGCGCGGTTATGGCCTGGGACAATTCACCCTGTTTCATCACCCGCCGAAGAAAAGTGAAGTCAAAAACTTCATGGTCGGTATACGAGGAAACATAAGCAAAGCTATTGAAGAGTTAAAGGACAAATTTGAGCACTTTGTCACGGGTCCGCCTGGAGGAAGACGCGCGGATGACCGGTTTGCCGATGGCAGAACTCAAAGGAAACCCCTACCCTGCAAATTCACCGAAGGTGAGCCGGGTTATTTAACAGACTGCAAAAACTGTGCGCTGGAAGCAGGGTCACAAGATATCGTGGCAGAAGAAACCCCCTACTACAAAGGCTCCAAAAATACTTTCAAGAAAACCCAGTACCATCCTGGTTCTTATACCAATGTCCCGATTCGCAAAAACTTTCCCTGCGACTGGCCTTATGCCATGCGTCGATACAATGGCTCGGGTGTCAATTCCTACAATTATCAAGCTAGAGTATTAAAGCACTTGGCTAGTATATAAAAAGCGCCTTGATTCAGCTCTTATGATTATTGCTTCTGTACTTGAGGGATGAGGCAATGAAGTCCCGGAACAAGGGGTGCGGATTCATTGGGGAGGATTTAAACTCTGGATGAAACTGGCCTGCCAGGAACCAGGGATGGTCTTTCACTTCTATGATTTCCACCAGATTGCCGTTGGGCGATAAGCCGCTAAAGACCAGACCTGCCTCTTCCATTTGGATGCGGTACATGTTGTTGAATTCA
>CATMOP010000098.1 GCA_950072225.1 uncultured Nitrospina sp. | reverse complement strand
CGAAGAAGAAACTGCCGAAGAAACTGCCGAAGAAGCTGCCGAAGAAGAAACTGCCGAAGAAGAAACTGCCGAAGAAGAAACTGCCGAAGAAGAAACTGCCGAAGAAGATGCCGCCGCTGAATTAGGTGTCTCTGAAGACGACTATGAAGATGACGATGAAGACTATGAAGAAGATGAGGAGGAAGAAGCTCGAATAAAAATTGGTCCCATATCCGTTCCCGCCACCCCAACCGGAAAATTAATGCTGGCAGGAGGAGTTTTAGGACTATTGGTTACCGCCGGAGGAACTTACTTCGCCTGGCAAACCTTTGCCCCTCCCGAATTGACTGAGATCGCAAAACCCGAAGCAGAAGTTCCCGAAGGCTTGACCCCAAAACCGGACAAGGAACAAGTTCCAGCAGTCCCGGAGAAAGAACCCGCAAAGGCGGAAACCAAACCGCAGGAATCTGAAAAACCCGCCAAACCGGCAATTCCCGGAGAAACCCGAGAAGATAAAAAATCAGATATCGCTCAGGAGCTCGCAGAATCCAAAACTCTTTCGGATTCAACAGAGACAATAGAGATAGTGAGGGAAGAGTCGGAAGGCCTGCGCGCAGCTTTGTCTCCCGAGGCAAAAATGATAAAACTTTCCACCATCATGCCGGTGGCTTTTGACGTCAATGATATTCGAGTCCTCAGTTTCACTTTAGAAATCACCTTCACGGATGAAGGCAGTGCCCGGGTTATGCAAAGTGCCCTGCCCCTATTCCAGGAAACAACTGTGAAAACCATAGAAAAATTCCTGGCAAAAAAATTCTACAACGATATTCTTTATGTTAAGGAAAAACTGGGGAAAAGGCTTCAAATCGCATACAACAAAAAAATTGACAGTGATGGCCGGATCAAGAAAATAAAATTTGAGGATTTTGTGATTCAATAATTAAGCGGGTTTTAAGTTTCCCGCTTCCTGTACAACTTGGTGATTTCTTCTTCCTCAGAAGGCCTCTCCTTAGAAAGCCCCCCCTTGATTTTCCATAGCAGATTCTGAATTCCTTCTCCGGTCAAAGACGAGATCAAAAAAACTACAGGGTTTAATTTGACCATGGATGCAAATAGATCATGGAAATTTTTCTGGGACTGAGGATCGTCCGCCTTTGTGGCTACCAGGATTTGGGGCTTTTGGGATAACGCTGGACTGAAATTTTTCAATTCTGCTTGAAGCTGATGATAACGGTTCAAAATGGATTCCCGGTCCGGGTCCGAAAAATCTATCAAATGAAGAAGCAAGCGGGTGCGTTCGATATGCTTTAAAAACTGGTGCCCAAGACCTTTCCCTTCGTGTGCCCCTTCAATTATCCCCGGAATATCGGCGGCAACAAAAGATGTTCCTTCTTCCAACCTCACCACACCCAAATTGGGCACCAAGGTGGTAAAGGGATAATCGGCTATCTTGGGCCGAGCATTGGATATCTTCGAAATGAGAGTGGACTTGCCGGCATTAGGAAACCCAATGATTCCCACATCAGCCAGAAGTTTGAGTTCGAGAAAAAGCGTCCTCTTCTCTCCCGGCCAACCTGTTTCAAATCTTCTTGGGGCACGCTGGGTAGAAGATTTAAAGCGCAAGTTTCCGCGCCCGCCATCGCCGCCCCCGGCACTAGTGAATTGCTGATGAGGCTCTTTGAGATCCACCAGCAGTTCCCCCGAATTCGCATCCTTGACTAGAGTTCCCGGCGGAATGCGTATGACCATGTTTTTTCCGCTTTTCCCAGTCATCTGCTGGCCCCGGCCCGACTTTCCATGTTCCGCCTGATATATCTTCTGGTACCGCAAGTCTATCAGGGTGGCAAGATTGGGGTCGGCCTCCAGCACCACATTTCCGCCCTTGCCACCATCTCCACCATCAGGCCCCCCCAAGGGAATATACTTTTCCCTGCGGAAACTGCAACAGCCGTTTCCACCATCCCCCGCTTGCACGGTTATGGTCACTTGATCAATAAACATGGCAGAAAGCCCTCATAGTAGAGGGCATCGTTCGTATCTGAAATATTTCGAGAGTCCCGTTAAGGGTAAGAGCGGCTGGGAATTGAGATGCGTTCAGTTTTGTGGATAGACACTAATCTTTTGCGTTTTGCGGTCCCGATGCTCAAACTTGACCACACCCGCAATTTTGGAAAAAATCGTATAATCACTTCCCAATCCCACATTGCTTCCAGGGTGGAAGTGGGTACCGCGCTGGCGGACCAATATTTCCCCTGCTTTTACTGCCTGCCCCCCAAACCGTTTCACACCCAGCCTTTGGCCCCGGCTGTCGCGACCATTTGAGGTACTGCCTTGTCCTTTTTTATGTGCCATGGTTTCCTCTGATTATGGAGCCGTAATTCCGGTAATTTTTAAGCGTGTCAAATATTGGCGATGGCCATTCTTGCGCCGGTATTTTTTTCTCCGATGCTTCTTGAAAATAATAATTTTCTTACCTCGCAATTGCTCGGTAACCTCGCACGCCACGGCGCAACCTTTTACAAATGGAGTGCCGATCTTGATGGAATCACCTTCTCCGCAAATAAGAACCTCTTTTAGATCAATGGTATCTCCGACATTGCCATCCAACTTTTCCACCTGGATGACATCTCCTTCTGATACCTTGTATTGCTTGCCACCCGTTTTAACCACAGCAATCATTTCCAGTCGCTCCTAAATATCAAACAATCTGTGGAGCCCCTCTCTAGGAAAACTCCATACATTCCAATATTGGATAAAGCGGTTATATTATGAAAAAAATATCCTCTTGTCAAGAAAACGCCCATCGACACAAAGGAATATGTCCTGTAAGCTTCGTTCAATACTTACTCTCATTATTAATGGGCCGTAGGATAAATCCAGCCCTTGGGAAGTTCATATGTCTTTGAAAGATAAAGAAAAGTGGAACAAAAAATATGACACCGAAGAATACATAACCGGGAAAGAACCGAGTAGCTGGCTAAAAGAAAACGCGGGACTCCTGAACACCAACGGAAAAGCCCTGGACATAGCAGGTGGGGAAGGAAGAAATTCCGTTTTTGTCGCCAGTAGAGGTTATGAGGTCACTTGCCTGGACATATCAAAAAATGGATTAACAAAGGCCCTGGCCTTGGCCCATGAAAAAAAGGCTAAGATTACAACACTTCACGCCGATCTGGATGATAGCTCTCTCCCAGAAAATGAATACGACCTGGTTCTCTGTTTCAATTTTCTAGATCGTAATCTGTTTTCAGGAATCCGCAAAACACTAAAATCTGGCGGATTGCTTTTTTACGAAACCTTTACCCTGGACTACCTGAAATACAGTAGTTTCAAAAAGGAGTGGGTTTTAGAACTTAACGAATTGTTACAGGTATTTGCCAATTTTCGTATTTTGAGATACCGGGAAGTGGATGAAAATCCTAAGGCCTTCGCTTCGCTGGTCGCGCAAAAACCATAATGAATCACAGGCTATTTGACTGGCGGTCATGAAACATCACCTCTATAGGACTTTTTTCCTCATCACGGTATTGGTCTCAGGACTGATTTTGGGTTGCGCATCGACCAAGGAGAAAAAACTTCAAACCAAGGGGTTTACGCTTTCCTACAAAGACAAGTCTTCAGCAGGATCCTCTGTCAACAAGACGCAACTGAATCATCCCCTTAAAATATCGGAAACTGAAATAAGGAATTATTTAAGATCCCTCGTATTTGAAGAACTTTCTCTGTTTGGCAAGAAAAAACCCGTTTTCCTCTCTCAGGACATAGACCGAATCGGACGCTTGCTCACAAAAGCTTTCCATCGAGTTCGGAGCAACAAAATTATCTATTATGAACTGGAAACGCCTCGAGGGACAACGTCAGGAGAAATTTTCGCCAGCAAGAAATATATCCATTGGCGGTTTGACTCTATCAAAGGGATGGGGTTTACCGGACGATCTAAAACCAGTTGGGGAAATACTAATTGGAGAATGGTGCCACAGTCAGGGCAAAAGTATCAAGCTGTCCAAAAGCTTCTGGGAACCCAGGCCCAGGAAAACTGGATTTTTGCCGAACTGCAACCTACCTCGAAAAGGCAAAAAAATGCCCGGCAGAAAAACTTCCAATCAGGTCCTTCCAAAAGCCGAAAGGAAATTCCATTAAGAGAACCGGCAAATAACAGGCACTCGCCCCAAAAAAGTCCCCCCAACCCGGCTCTGGAAGAAAAGCTCGAGTTTCTGAAGGACTTGCATGAAAAAGAATTAATCGATGAAAAAGAATATGACCAGAAAAAGAAAGAGTTGCTCGACGCCTACCTTTGACCCCGTTTGTTACCGCTTTTCGCCGGAGCAACGTGACAGAATCTCATCGACCTTATCCATAAGATCGTTTCGTTCCTGATTGGTAGTATCAATTTCCCTCTTAGTTTGGACAATCGAGGCATCCGGCAAATCTGTCCTGCGGGCCTCATCTTCCAAATGCCAAAGCTTGATATTACGAAAAGCCAATTCGCTCACCACTTCCCCCAACTCCTTGATTCCATCAGAGGATGAAACATTGGTATTGGTATACATCTTGATTTTTTCATCACGAATACGAACTTCCCCCCTGAGAGCCGCACCCAGAAAGCCATCGACCTCATTCATCAGGTCCTGCCTTTGCTTGTCCGCCAGATCCCTTTTGGCTTTGAGTTCATCCCGTTTCGAGGCGGAGATCCCTTCATTTTCCAACGCCTCATCCAGATGCCAGATGCGCAAGTTTTTAATTGAAAGTTTATCAACCAAACTACCTAAAGTTTCTGCCATAGCAAGTATTTTAAAAACGCGTTAAAGATGAGTTTGTAGAGATTCTCTTATTTTTTTTTCCAAATTAACACACCCCATGCCGGGGTTCAACCTTGGCGGCCAGCGTGACGCTGGACCCAATGGGCAATAATTTTTTCGGGCGAGTAAAAAGTTATCTCGGCTTAATAAGCCCTTGCCTCGTTACCCCCACAGTTAGTGGTCAATTTTTGATAATGCAATTCAAACCATCCCGTACCGTCAGCAGAACCGATTCTACCCGCTGGTCTTGCATGACTCGTTCATTGAATTGATGGATCGCCTTGTCCGAATCGTCCTTGGGATCAAGCACCCTGCCACTCCACAGAACGTTATCCACCGCGATCAAACCCCCCTGGCGGATCAATGGGAGGATTGCCTCATAATAATTGCTATAATTTTCTTTATCCGCATCGATGAAGGCCATATCAAACGGACCGGTCAACGTTTTAATAGATTCCAGCGCGGGGCCTTCCAACAAGGTAATTTTTTTTCCATGTGAACTTTCGGAAAAATATTTCCGCGCAAAGGCAATCGCCACAGGGTCCAATTCACAGGTCACCAAAGTCCCCTCCTGCGGTAAAGCCTCCGCCATCGACAAGGCACTGTATCCGCCAAAGGTACCTATTTCCAGAATGCGCCGAGCCCCAACCAGACGGGCCAGAAGTTTTAAAAATCTGGCCTCTACCCTGCCTGTCGTCATGTGGGGAATCTCCAGTTTTTCGTATGTTTCCTCCTCAAGCCTTTTTAAAAGCTCACCTTCTTCACTGGTGTGTTGGTAAGCATATTTCTCTATCTTTTCATCAATAAAGTCCATACATAAACCCTCTCATAATTTCATTTAGTACACCACAATTCCCTCATCCAGGATGCGCCAGGTATACCAGGTACCCACCGTTTCAAATGGATGCCATTTTTTTGCCAAAGCACGCATTCTTTCAGGAGTGGGCAATGCCCTCATATTATAAAGTTGTTTCAATCCGGCCCTGAGCCCCAAATCCCCCACTGGCAAAACATTCAGCCTATTCAGGGAAAATATCAGGAACATCTCCGCAGTCCACCGACCAATACCATAGACTCCTGTTAACTGCCGAATAATTTCTTCATTTTCCAGGTAAGCCATACGGTGAGGGCGAATAGTTCCATCGAGAAATTTTTCGCTGAGATCTTTCATATACCTCACTTTCTGGTTCGACAGTCCTACTTCCCGCAATTGTTTTCCCGGCAGATCCTGTACCCTTTCGGCCGTGGCCCGGACACCTGCAAAAAGGTTTTCAAAACGATGCGTAATGCTTTCCGCGGCTTTCGTCGAAATTTGTTGCGCGATGATGGCTTTGCACAACACCAGAAAATAATTTCTGTTCCGGCTCAGCTTGAAAGCGCCTACCCGGAGGATGACACCTGCCATCACCGAGTCCCTCTTATCAAAATGCTGCAGAATCATTTTTCTGCTTGGGAGTTTTTCCAGCATCTCGGGTCATCCTCTCCAGTCTACCTGAAGGGCTCTGACGCTTTTCAGATTTGGAGAAGCTCGAAGCTGATCGACAGCCTGATCGCTGATCCGGTTATGGTACAGGTCAAGGGTAATTAAACGGGGAAAGGCCTTTGAACGGCAAAGCAAATCCACAGCGCTATCTTCCAATCCGTTTCCCGCCAGGGACAAAAGAGTCAGCTTCTGGAAGTTGCCGGACTCGCATAACGGTCGCAGACCCTCCAGTCCCAAACCTGTCCGTTGCAGATAAAGTTCTCGAAGGCTTTGTAATTTAGAATCTCCCGCAAGAATCCGCGCACCTGCAGGCCCTACCGGATTGAGATTGAGGTAGAGCATTTGCAAATTGGCAAGAACTGTTGACTCTGTCAACGTTTTCAAACCTTCAAGGCCGATCCGGTTACTCTGGAGAAAAAGTTTCCGCAGATTACCCAGAAAGGGGGATACGGCTAATGATTGTACCGAGTAGTTCGTGAGTTTGTTATAGGCCAGGGAAAGAACCAGCAGTTTCTCCAACTGGGGCGAGTTTGCCAGCACCCCCACTCCTTCATCTCCGAATTCATTTTTATCCAACCACAACTCCTTAACTTTGCGGATTCCGTCATAGGTCAAAAGGTCCTCGACATCTTCCATGAGCACTTCTTTATCAATGAGGTCGAGTTTATAGACAGCCTTTTCGCTGTTCTCAATTTCGGCGTTGGCCTCTGCCTCGCTCCAGACCATCGCAGTAGAGTCGTCCGGCTCATCAGCCAGAACCGTCAGGCTGTTTTTAACCAGGCTTTCAAAAAGGGGACTCATCATTTCAGCCATCCCTGCTCTTCAAAAAAAGCAATGATTTCATGAGCCGTTTCTCCGGGTTTGCGGGTGGTGGTGTCACAAATAAAATCTGCGCAAGACTGGTATTTATCATGCCGGTCGGCAAGAATCTTTTTTTGTTCTTCCTCAAAACTGAGGCCCTCAACCAGAGCAGGCCGATTACGGTCTTTTTTAATTCTCAGGATGATCACAGACAAGCTCGCCGTAAGCAAAACGAATTTCCCCTCTTTTTTCAGGGAGGTTATATTATT
>CATMOP010000097.1 GCA_950072225.1 uncultured Nitrospina sp. | reverse complement strand
TTGACTGTGTTCACCAGGCAATAAAATGCCTGGCAATATAATAATGTGCTTAATGCCGTCAAGATTGCAGGCGGATAAAGCTTCGCAGACAGTGGGTTTGGCAAATTCCAAAAAACCGTATTCCATGGTTCGGCAAATTTTTCTTTCACGCAATTTTTGCCATAGGGCCAGGAATTCCTGAATGCCTTCCGGGTCCCGGCTTCCATGGCCGATAAAACAGATAGCGTATGAGTCGGGAAGCCTGTTATCAGCAAAATTGTCCATGCTTGATCGTTTATTCTGTAGAATAATATTGTTTCAATCATAACCGGATTGACCGAGGTATTGCATGAGTATCTGTCCTGCAATAGATATTTTCCCCATTTCCACCGGGCGAGGCCCGGTTGAATAAAAAAGGAATGTTATGGCTCCATCCTGGCCTTTGCCCGAAAACGACCCCTGGTCCACCCCTTTTGCGCAACTGTTGATGCATCATCTGGAATTGCAACCAGGCGACACGGTGCTGGACATTGCCGCAGGAGGGGGAATCCCCTCTTTTCATCTGGCAGAACGAGTGGGGTCCCAAGGGATGGTTCTGGCGGTAGACATTCATCAGGGGCAGGTGCTTCGATCCAGGTCGATTCAAGACCGGCATATGCCCTGGTTGCAGTTTGAGGTGGGGGATATGCGCTTTTTACCCGAAACGCTCCCCCGTTTTGATCGCATTACTGGAAACCTCTCCTTCATGTTTTTTCGCCCGAATCGTTTTGAGGCCCTCAAGAACTTGGTTCGATTCTTAAAACCAGGCGGACAAATCGTATTGACGTTCCCATCGCTGGGCACGTTCGACTCTTTATGGGTTTGCGTGGATGAGGAGATGAAACGAGGCAACCTGGTGAAAGAACGCAAGGCTTTGGCCGATTATATAGAAGAACGTCCCTCCGCCAACCAAGCAAAACAATGGCTGGAGGAACTGGGTATGGAACGGGTCGAGGTGACCGAATGGCCTTTGGAAATTCATACTGGCCCGGGGCTGGATTTTCTGGAGCATCCGCTTTTGCGGGGTGGGTTTCTCGATGATATTTACGAATGTTTTGAAGATCAGAATCTGGCAAATAAATTTATGGAAGACCTCTCCCAAGATATTGATCGTTTCACACCCCTGTTGGCGCAGAGATGTGCCATGTCCGGATTTCTTCCGGAGCAAAAATAACCTGATTTTCGCGCATTAATGGTAGGATCGCCTATGGATAATGAAGGTAGAGCCGAACTGAAAAAGAAAATCGCGGAGAACCTCCGCTGGTAAATTGCAATGTCTTAATTTTACCCTTGCAGGGCATGAAGGTTAATGAGGCAATATCACATGCAGCAAAGGTTCTTCTCGGCTGAATGAGCCATTGCTCATTGCCTCCACGGCTAGTGGGTTGAAGAGATCAAGGTGTAAAAGCATCTGATAGTAAGTTTCACTTTAACCTCTAAACCGGTTGCTCCGGACAACGCCATAGGCCGTTTTACCCGCATGGAGACGATCAACAGTCAGGGTATTAACGAGGCTTCTCTAAATTAGGCCCAAGTCATACTGGTCAAGCTTGAAAAAGCTCTGAGCAAAGTGGACTTGCCGGATTTTGGAATCTTTGCCCGTTGTGCCAATCCGATTCCGCAAGGCCGTATCATGCTCATGCGGGAAAATGTGCTGTGCGTTTCCTGCGCGGAAAAAAATTTAGGGGATTTCCGCAAACTGCTTGTGGCCATGAGCGGCCCTTTGTTCTAAAGGGACCGCGAATTGCCTTGCCATAAAGTGTCGAATTACCAGGGACACCTTTAAGAACTCCAACCCATCATTGTGGACAGGACTACTGTGTTGATAGAACAGGCTCACGAAAATTTTCCGCAGGGGCAGGTGGATTTTCTGGTCGGTAGGGCGAGAGAACTGGTGAAAGATCTCTTTCGGCGCAATCCCGTTATTTACTGGTTGGATTTTTTATTCAGTGCCTTTCTGGGATGGGGAGCTTTTGGGTTGGCCTTGAGGGCTCCCGTTTTTTCATCCCAGCAAATTCTATTTGTGGGCATTTCCTGCCTGGCCTTGTATCGGGCAGTTTTATTCATCCATGAAATTGCCCATTTCAAAAAGGGAACCTTCAAGGTATTCCGTTGGGTTTGGAATATGCTTTGTGGGTTTCCTTTTATGATTCCTATTTTTCTTTATCAGTCCGTTCATTTCGATCACCATAAACAGAATTTTTATGGCACCCAAAAAGATGGGGAATATTTTCCTTTTGCTTTGAAGGGAAGGAAATGGATTGTCATTCATATTCTGTTTTCGTTTCTGGTACCCATTTTATTTTTGGCACGTTTTTCAGTTTTAGCGCCTCTATCCCTGATCGATGAAAGACTGAGAAAATTCTTGATGGCCAGGATGTCGGCGTTGATCATCGATTTGGATTACCGGCGGCCGGAGTCTTCCTGGAAGAATGTGGAAGATTGGAAAATTCAGGAGTTTCTGGCGTGCCTGGTTGCCTGGGTTTTTATAGGGGCAACCGTAGCAAAAATTATTCCAGCTATAGCTCTGTTCCTGTGGTACTGTGTTAGTGCTTTGATTTTTATGGTTAACTCCATTAGAACTCTGGGAGCTCATCGCTACCAAAACCCTGAGGAAAATGTGATGAGCCACCCGAACCAAATGCTGGACTCGGTCAATATCCCCGGAAATGGATGGATAACTCCTTTATGGGCGCCGGTGGGGCTTCGCTATCATGCCACGCATCACTTGTTTCCCGATTTGCCTTATTACGCGTTAAGAGAAGCGCATCGGCGGTTGATCCAGGATCAGGGCGAGAATTCCTTGTATGGTCAAACTGTTTGTTCGGGATTGCTTCCTGCGCTAAACCAGTTGTGGAAGCATGCCGGAGGCTGAGACATAGATTTTGGTTTTCATTTTTTAAAATTTTCAGTGAGAAACTTATGACAAAACCTTTTACCTTGGTCAATGAGTTTGAAAATGAGGACGAGGAACCCTCTCATTTGAAGAAGAACAAAATTGTTGCCTTATTAAAAGAGAAATTTGACTTTGAAAATTCCCACCTGCGTCCACCCAGCGGTAAGGAAAAAGGGATTCTGGCAAAATGCTTTAGCTATTTTGCCCCGGAGCAGGCCAAGGAACTGGGGATTTATCCGTACTTCAGGGAAGTCCAGGAGATTGATGGATGCCATGTTGTCATTGACGGGAAAGAAGCCATTTCTGTGGCCACCAATAATTATCTTGGGCTGGCCCAGGAGCCCCGCGTGATCTCAGCGGGTCGGGAGGCGTTGGAAAAATTTGGCATTGGTTGCACCGGCAGCCGTTTTCTCAATGGTACTTTTAATTTGCATAAGATCTTGGAAAGGGAGCTTTCCTCTTTCTTGAACCGGGAAGATACCATTGTCATGTCCACGGGGTTCCAGGCAAACCAGGGCACCATAGCCTGTCTCCTGGGGAGGAGGGATGTAGCTTTTTCGGATCGGGAAAACCATGCCAGTATCTATGAAGGGTGTAGCGTGGCACCAGGAAAGACTGTTCGGTATCATCACAATGATATGGACCATCTGGAATATTATTTGAAAAAATATTCGGATGTTGAGGGTAAGATCATTATCACTGACAGCGTATTCAGTATGAGCGGTGATATTGCCAACCTTCCCGCCATTGTGAAACTGGCGAAGGACTATGGAGCCAACATCATGGTTGATGAAGCTCACGGCCTGGGTGTTATGGGCGAAAACGGCAGGGGTATTGCCAGTTACTACAATCTGGAAGACGAAATAGATATTTATATGGGGACGTTTTCCAAAAGCCTGGGGTCCATCGGCGGATTTATTTCCGCCAAGTCCAAGATCATCGAGTTCATTCGCCATAAAGCCTCGGCGTTTATTTTTACTGCGGCCTTGCCGCCCGCATCGGTTGCCGGGGTTATTGCGGGTCTGGATATCATGATTAATGAACCGGAACGCATCAACCGCTTACGGGAAAATACCGCTTATATCAAAAGGGGATTTTTCGATATGGGTTTTCAAGTGAATAACAACTCCATTCCCATTGTCCCCATAAAAATAGGAGAAGAAGCTCTAACGCTTTATTTGAACAGGCTCCTGTTTGATGATGGGATTTTTGCGGGGGTCGCGGTATCGCCGGTTGTGCCGCATCTTAATGCCATGATTCGGACCAGCTATACCTGTGTCCATGACCAAAAGGATCTTGACAAAGTTCTCGGCTCATTCAGGAAACTGGGAAGAAAACTGGGCATTATCCCCAAGGGATAATGGGCCTCATTAAGGTTGAAACCTCTCGGGACCTGGAACGGTTCGTCCGCCTTCCCTGGAAAATTTATAAAGACCAGCCATACTGGGTTCCCCCTCTTATCCGGGAACGTAAACAGTTCCTGAATCCTGATATCAACCCCTTTTTTGAACATGCCCATGTCGATCTCTTTCTGGCAGTGGATGCCGGTCAGTCGCCGGTAGGGAGGATCGCTCTGATTCATGACCGGAGCTATCAGGATCTTCACCCGGAACCTGTCGGCATGTTCGGTATGTTTGAATCGGTGGATGATCCGATTATCTCCCATCTTTTATTAGACAAGGCTTATCAGTGGTGTCAGGAGAGAGGGTTTGCCCGTCTTATGGGGCCGATGAACCTGTCGACCAATCACGAGTGCGGTTTGCTGATAGAAGGGTTTGATTCTCCCACGATGTTTGGCATCCCCTATAATCCGGAATACTATAAAAAACATTTTGAGGCATGGGGCCTGCAAAAAGCCCAAGACCTTGTAGCCTTTAAAATGGACCCGATTCAGATCCCGGATTACCTGAAGCATGCCGCAGTAAAACTGAAACAAAGGAATCGCTTCACCGTGAGATGCCTGGATCTCGGCCGGTTTGAAAAGGAAATTTCCCTTCTTTGGGATATTTATAACTCGGCATGGAGCCTGAACTGGGGATTCGTACCCATGACACAAAAAGAATTTGAATTTTCTGCGCGGGAAATGAAATCCATCGTGCAACCAGAATTTTGTTTAATAGCCGAGGTCAAAGGCGAACCGGCAGGTTTTTCCCTGGCCCTGCCCGATGTCAACCAAGTGTTCAAGCAATTGGATGGGAGACTCTTCCCCTTTGGATGGGCCCGGTTCTTATGGCAGAAAAATAAAATTGACGCTTACCGGGTGCCGATGCTGGGGGTGAAGAAAAAATTCCGCAGACTGGGCATTGATGCCTGGTTTTATCACGAAACTCTCCGGTTGTTTGTGGAAAAAAAAATAAAATGGTTTGAGATGTCCTGGTTGCTGGCGGACAACAAAAGCATAGTTGATCCGATGTACCGTATGGGAGGAGAAATCTACAAAAGACACCGCATCTATGAACGATCTATCGCATCTTAGCGATGCCACGGCGCTGGTCACCGGCGCCAATGGTTTCATCGGTAGTCACCTGGTGGATCAGCTTTTGGCCTCCGGTTGCGCGGTTCATGGACTAGTGAGGCAATCCTCTGACCTCAAATGGCTGGACGCTTCCCAGGTTTATCTTCACAAGGTGGATCTGGCGCGACCGGATTTCGAAATCCCCGTTTTGGAGGAAATGGACTACATCTTCCATTGCGCAGGATTGACCAAGGCGAAATCCCGTTCTGTCTATTTCGCGGTCAACGCTACCGCTTGTTCGAACCTGTACGAGCAATGTCAGAAACGGGCAGGCAAGGTCAAAGGCATTGTTCACCTGAGCAGTCTGGCGGCGACTGGCCCGAGCCCTCAGGGTGGCTTGGTTGATGAAACCACTCCTTGCAGGCCGGTGACTTTTTATGGACAGTCCAAACTTGCGGGAGAGGAAGTTGCCCTGCGGTTTTCGGATTCCCTCCCTGTTACCGTTTTGCGGCCCCCTGTGGTGTATGGTCCCCGGGAAGAAAACTTTTTTACTTTTATTAAATTGGTCCATAAAGGATGGGGACTCCAAATTGGCAAGGCAGGCAAAGAGCTTTCCCTGATTTATGTTGCGGATATGGTTCAGGCCATGCTCACCGCTTGCCACCCTTCACAGCAGAGAGGCTGCAGCTATTTTGTTACCGACGGCCGGGTTCATGTCTGGGAACACGTTGCGAAAGAGTGTGCGCGCATTATGAATGTCAGGTTGAAAACCTTGAAAATTCCCGAAGGGGTATTACATCCCATAGCCCTGCTCTTTGAGGCATGGGCCAGTTTCAGTTCCCAACCCGCGCTTTTTGATCGGCAGAGGATGATTGATATCCAGCAAAGCTCGTGGTCGGCTTCACCGGAAAAGTTTTTTGAAGCAGTGGGATTTGAACCCCAATATGAACTGAGTCGAGGACTGGCCCAGACGATTCAATGGTATCAACAACAAAAATGGTTTTAGGACATGGGTTTTCCTGATACATCGGGGCACGCACTCGAAGACTTGGTGGAGCCGGTCAATCGCTATATTCAGGATCCGATTGCGAAACAAATTGTACACTTATTGAAAAACACTTGGATAACTCCCAATCAGGTGACTTATTTTTCTGTTCTACTAGGTTTTGCTTCCGGTTACGCGTTCAGTTTTGCCAGCCCGGCATCCCTGATTCTGGGAGGGTTCCTCCTGGAAGCCACTCTGGTGCTGGATTGTGTAGACGGCCAGCTGGCCCGGGCCAAGGGCATGGCCAGCGAATGGGGGAGACTGATAGATGGCATCGCCGGTTATTTTGCCTACCTTGCGGTGATTTGGGGGCTCATTATAGGGTTTCCTCAATACGGCCAGGTCCTGAAAATCATAACAGGACTGATTATCCTGAAGGCCATTTCTTATGACTATTGCAAGCAGAGCCTATCCACCTTGATTTTGAAAGGCTATGATGGCATGGAAAGGGAAATTCAAGACACCTGCCAAAAGCTCAGGATCCAAAAATCATGGGTGCTTGTGCTTTATTTTTATTATTTGCAGGCCCAGCAATTATTTTTTCGCGGTAAATGGAATTTTTTGCGCCAGATAAAAACGAGGGATCGAGACATCCAATCGGATTTGACCTTTGAGCAACGCAAAGCCTGTTATGAGAAAATAAAAACCCTTCTGGTGTTTTGGCGCTGGAATGGGCTCGACCTGCCACTTTTCCTGCTCGCCCTGTTTGCCATTCTTGGCATTCTTTCAGCCAGCCTGACCCCTCTTGCCTGTGTTATGGCCGCCCAGTATATTTTGACTTTACTGGCGCATCATTATTTTGTCCGAAGGATCTGAATTTCAATAATTAATAATTAATAATTAATAATTGATACAAAGTTTATTAGGATTAGAATTTTCTGTGCCGGAATTATTTTAAATGGGATGTTCGGAAATTAAATAATCATGTATTTTGCGATTTCCTGGATCTAGGTTGTTTTCTATTCTAAAATTG